>JBKOUP010000288.1:0-29360 GCA_046723495.1 Acidobacteriota bacterium | reverse complement strand
GTTCCAGCCGTCGGAGTTCATGAAGATCTTCACCGCGCTGATGCTGGCCAAGTTCTTCGACAGCTACAACCGCGCCTACCTGAACCTCCGCTTCTTCGCGCAGGCCATGGCCATCATCGCCCTGCCGGTGGGGCGGATCATCATCCAGCCCGACTTCGGCACGGCGGCGACGTTCTTCCCGCTCGTGGCCGTGACGATGTACTTCGGCGGCATCCGCTGGCGCATCTGGCTGGTGGCCGCGCTGGCCGTGCTGCTCGTGCTGCCGCTCGGCTGGACGATGCTCAAGCCGTATCAGAAGGACCGCGTCATCACCTTTCTCAACCCCGACCGCGATCCGCTCGGCCGCGGCTACCAGGTGACGCAGGCGAAGATCGCCATCGGCTCCGGCGGCATCCACGGCAAAGGATTCAAGCAGGGGACGCAGGCCAAGCTGGAGTTCCTCCCGGCCCGGCACACCGACTTCATCTTCGCCGTCCTCGGCGAGGAGTGGGGCTTCATCGGCGTGATGATCGTCCTCGGCTTGTACCTGTTCCTGATCGTGCAGGCGCTGATGTTCGCCAAGAACGCCCGCGACCGCGGCGGCACGTACCTGGCCATCTGCCTGATCTCGTTCTTCATCTTCCACGTGCTGATCAACGTGTCGATGCAGATCGGCGTGCTGCCGACGACCGGCATCCCCTTGCCGCTGCTCTCCTACGGCGGATCGTCGACGATGATGTTCTTGATGGCGATCGGGCTGATGCTGAACGTCGATATGCGGCGGTTCGTGAACGCGTAGGTGGTGTCGCCGCTGCCGTTCGGCAGCACCGTGATCGTCACGCCGAAGAGGTGCAGTCCGACCCACTTGACCATGACCTCCCATCCGGAACCGTTGCGTTCCCACGACGGGCGATGGTCTAATCAGGCCGCCTCTTGAAACGCATTCTCCCCGTTCTCATCGCATTCGTTCTTCCCGTCCTCGCCCAAGCGGAGACCCACCGCTCCATCGTCATCATCCTCATGGATTCGCTGCGGGCGGACCATCTCCAGACCTACGGCTACGGCCGCGAGACCAGTCCGAACATCCTGGCCTTCTCGCGCCGGGCCACCGTCTTCGAGCAGACCTACCCGGCCGCGTCGTGGACACGTCCATCGATCCTCTCGCTGTTGACGGGGCGGTACTCGTCGGAGCTCACCACGAATTTGGGAGGAGGCTCACCGCTGAAGGACGGCCATCCGACCATTGCCACGGTGTTGCGATCGTACGGGTACACGACAGCCGCGATTTACAACACCGCCCAACTGGAGCCGAAGGCCGCCAACGTGCAGGGCGGTTTCGATCAGTACGTCGACTACGGCAGCCAACAGGCCGGCGAATACGTCGAGGCATTCGTCGGCCGCGGCGTCGACAAGACCATCGACTTCCTCCGCTCCGCCCGCAAGCCCGCCTTCGTCTTCCTGCACGTCCTCGACCCGCACCATCCGTACATCCCGACGCGCGATTACTTCGGAAACGTTCCGACGAACAAGTTTCGCGACTCCTACAGCTTCGCCACGATGACGACGAAATACGAGCCGGACAAAGTCGAGCCCTGCTACCTGGTCAAAAATCCGGCCACCGTGCCCGAGATGGCCGAGCTTTACGACAGCGAGATCCGGGAGCTCGACGTACAGGTGGGACGTTTGCTGCGCTTTCTCGACGACGACCCCCGATACCGCGACGCGCTGGTGATCGTCACTTCGGACCACGGCGAAGAGTTCGGCGAGCACGGCGGTCTCTATCACGGCGCCCGTTTCTACGAGGAGAGCATTCGCGTGCCGCTGATCGTCCGCGACCCGGCCCGCCCCTACAGCATCGGGCGCAGAGTGCCGTCCGTCGTCTCCCTGGTCGACCTCGCTCCGACGATCCTCGGCTCGGTCGGTATCAGCGACTCCGACTCCGACTACTCGGGCAAGTCGCTGCTGCCCTACTTCGGGCGGCGCGGAGGGTTGCCGCGCGACACGGCCATCATCGAGCGCCTCGGCTGCGGTTACGACGCGGCCGCCTCGGTCCGCAAAGGCCAATGGAAAATGATCCTCCGCATCACCCGGCCGAACATCGAGCTGTACGATCTCCGCGCCGATCCCGGTGAAAAACACGATCTGGCCGGGTCGAAGCGGCCGGCCGTTCGCGCCGCGTACCGCGATCTGTACGCCACGTTCGAAACCTGGTACCACCGCGTGAACCGGCCGCTGGCGACGCGCACCGGCGACGCCACGCCGCCGCTGCCGCCGGAGCTGCGCGAGCGGCTGAAGGCGCTGGGCTACGTCCAATAGCCGGGCGTCAGCCCCGCCACTTCTCGATGTCGCGCCGCTCCTTCTTCGTCGGACGGCCCATGCCGCGGTCGCGGAAGATCGCCGTCACCACGTCGACCTTCTCCTGCACCGGCGTCTCGTCGACGTACATCGTCCGGGCCAGCTCCTTCGCCGCCTGCGCCGCGGGAACCGCGGAGACGACGACGCGCCGGAAGCGCTCGCCGAGGTACATCTCGATCACGTCGCCCTCGCGCACCGTCGCGGCCGGTTTCACGCGCTGGCCGTTGAGCTTCACGTGGCCGCCCTTGCACATCTCCGTGGCCTCGCTCCGGTGTTTGACCAGGCAGACGTATTTGAGCCAGAGGTCGATTCTCATTGCTTATAATGCGGAGACATGATCAAAGCCGATATCGTCAACAAGGTCGCCGAAACATCTGAAATTTCGCGCGTCAAAGCGGCCCAGGCGGTCGACACGGTCATCGAAGGCTTGCGCAACGCTCTGGCCCGCGGGCAGCGCATCGAGCTCCGCGGCTTCGGCGTCTTCCAGGTCAAGCAGCGCAAGAAAGGGATCGGCCGCAACCCCAAGACCGGCGTCGAAGTGAAGATCCCGCCCGGCAACACCATCCGCTTCAAGCCCGGCAAGGAACTGCGGAACCTGCTGTAGCCATGGCGGCGCAGCACTTCACACCGAAGCTCTTCGCCTTCATGCGGGAGCTGGCCGCGCACAACGACCGGGCCTGGTTCGCCGAAAACAAGGAGCGCTACGAGCGCGACGTGCGCATGCCGGCCATGCAGTTCATCGCCGATTTCGGCGCGCCGCTGGCCAAGATCGCGCCGCGCCTCGTCGCCGATCCGCGTCCCGTCGGCGGCTCCATGTTCCGCATCCACCGCGACACCCGCTTCTCCCGCGACAAGTCGCCGTACAAGAACCACGTCGGCATCCACTTCTTTCACGAGTCGGCGAAGAAAGCGCCGAGCGTTCCCGGCTTCTATCTCCACCTGCAGCCGGGCGAGTCGTTCGCCGCCGCGGGCATCTGGCATCCCGACCCCGCCGCGCTCGAGCGCATCCGCAGGGCCATCGCCGGCGGTGACGCCGAGTGGAAAACGTTGCGCCGCTCCAAGCTGCCCATCGAAGGCGGCTCGCTGAAACGGCCGCCGCGCGGCTTCACGCCCGAGCATCCCTACATCGACGACTTGAAGCGCACCGACTTCGTCACCTCGATCCGTCTCGACGATGGCGACGTCTGCGATCCCGGCTTCCTGCGCGAGTTCGCGCGCCGCTGCAAGACGATGGCCCCACTCGTCCGATTCGTCTCCCGGGCCATGGACCTCCCGTGGTGACGCCCGAGCAGACGGTCCTCGTCCTCGACTTCGGCTCGCAGTACACGCAGCTCATCGCCCGGCGGATCCGCGAGCAGAAGGTCTACTCCGTCGTCCATCCCTGCGACCTCGCCATCGAAAAAATCCGCGAGCTCGCTCCGAAGGCGATCATCCTCTCCGGCGGCCCGCAGTCGGTCTACGCCGAGAACGCTCCCTACTGCTCGCGCGACGTCTTCGACCTCGGCGTTCCCATCCTCGGCATCTGCTACGGCATGCAGCTCACGGCCTACTTCCTCGACGGCAAGGTCGAGGCATTCCTCGAGCGCGAGTACGGCCGCGCCGAGATCGAAGTCATCGCCGACTCGCCGCTCTTCGCCGGCACGCCGAAGCGCCAGCGCGTCTGGGCCAGCCACGGCGACAGCATCCTCGAGGGCCCGCCCGGTTTCCGCACCACCGCGAAGTCGGAGAGCGCGCCCGTGACCGCGTTCGAGAATCGCGAGCGGCGCATCTACGGCATCCAGTTCCATCCCGAGGTCACGCAAACCGAGTGCGGGACCGACATCCTGCGCCACTTCCTCTTCGACATCGCCGAATGCGCGCCGTCGTGGGACCTCGGCGACTACCGGCGGCGCAAGGTCGACGAGATCCGCCGGTTCGTCGGCACGTCGAAAGCGATCGCCGCGGTCAGCGGCGGCGTCGACTCCACCGTGGCCGCGCTGCTCGTGGCCGAGGCCATCGGCGATCAGCTCACGGCCATCTTCGTCGACAACGGCGTGCTGCGGAAAAACGAAGCCGTGCAGGTGGCCTCGCGCCTCAGCGACCGCCTCGGCCTGCACTTCGTCGCCGTGGACGCCCGCGAGCGCTTCTACGCGAAGCTCGCCGGCGTCGAGGACCCCGAGGTCAAGCGCAAAAGGATCGGCAACGAATTCATCGCCATCTTCGAGGAAGAGGCGAAGAAGCTCGCCGGCGTCGAGATCCTCGTCCAGGGCACGCTCTATCCCGACGTCATCGAGTCGGTGTCGATCAAGGGGCCGTCCGCGGTGATCAAGACGCATCACAACGTCGGCGGGCTGCCGGAGAAAATGGGTCTACGTCTCGTAGAACCGGTGCGCGAATTGTTCAAGGACGAGGTGCGCGCCCTCGGCATCGAGCTCGGCCTGGAAGAGGAGTTCGTCTGGCGCCATCCCTTCCCCGGGCCCGGCCTGGCCGTGCGCATCCTCGGCGAGGTCAGCGCCGAGCGCGTCGAGGTCCTGCAGAACGCCGACGAGATCGTGATCGAGGAGATCCGCCGCGCCGGCCTCTATCGCGAGATCTCCCAGGCCTTCGCCGTGCTGCTGCCGGTGCGCAGCGTCGGGGTGATGGGCGACGAGCGGACGTACGAGAACGTCGTGGCCGTGCGCGCCGTTTCAACGACCGACTTCATGACCGCCGACTGGTACCGCATGCCTCACGAGGTCATGGACCGCATCGCCCGCCGCGTGGTCAACGAAGTGCGCGGCGTGAATCGCGTGGTCTACGACGTCTCCTCGAAGCCTCCCAGCACCATCGAGTGGGAGTAGACCCGCAAAAAAATCTTGGTTTGTGCAGCAAGGGTATGGACTCTTTTGAGTTCCGGACGTATGTTGTCCCCCGTCCAGTTCAATTCATTTCCCACCCCCGCGGGCGGCGTACCGACGGGGTAACGGCCGCTCAAACACCAACTAACGTTTTAGGAGGAGACTTCATGAAGGCCCGTTTTGTACTTTCTCTGGTCGCAGTGTTTCTAATCGCTCTCCCGCTACTCGCCGACGGCCCAGTCGGCAAGATGACCGTAAGCGCTTCGGCAGTCGACTGGCAGTCGGCCGGAAGCTACGATCGTCTCGTTCTCGTCGTGGCCACGCCCGACGGCGCGCGCATCACACGCGAGTTCGCAGGCAACCGCGCCACCTTCCGCGTCGGCGATCTCGCTCCGCGCATGGTCACGGAAGGGACCTACGTGTACGAGCTGCGCGCTCTGCCGAAGATCTCGGACGACGTGAAGCAGCGTCTCGCCGCGGCGCGCGCCGCCGACGACGACGCGGCCATCGCCAAGATCCGCAAGGATGCGGGGATCGGCGAGCCGGTCGTGCAGTCCGGCGCGTTCACGATCCTCAATGGCTCGTTTGTGACGGAGGCCGCCGAGCCTCTCGGCAAGGGCAAGAATTCGAAGGTCACGGCGAACGCCGCGGCGCCGGGAAAGCTGAACCCGACGCCGGCCGACGTCGTCACCGCCGATGACGAGATCATTCAGGGCAGCCTCTGCGTCGGCCTCGACTGCGTGGTCAACGAGTCGTTCGGCTTCGACACGATCCGCCTCAAGGAGAACAACACCCGCATCAACTTCACCGACACGTCGACGTCGGCCGGCTTCCCGTCGAACGACTGGGAGATCACGGCGAACGACTCGGCCAGCGGCGGCGCGAACTACCTCGGCTTCACCGACGTCACCGCCGGACGCAGGATCTTCACCGTCACGGCCGGCGCACCGGCGAACTCGCTCTTCGTCGCCTCCAGCGGCAAGGTCGGCCTCGGCAACAACTCGCCGGTGCTGAACCTCCACATCACCGCCACCGACACGCCGGCCATCCGCCAGGAGCAGACCAACGGCGGCGGCTTCACGGCCCAGACGTGGGACATCGGCGCGAACGAGGCCAACTGGTTCGTGCGCGACGTCACCGGCGGCTCGCGGCTGCCGCTGCGCATCCGTCCCGGCGCGCCGACGAGCTCGGTCGACATCAGCGCCAGCGGCCTGGTCGGCGTCGGCACGGCTTCGCCGTCGCAGAAGCTGCACGTGTTCGACACCGCCGACTCGAACACCATCGCCAATGTTCAGAACACGAGCAATACCGTCAGCGCCGCCGCGGCGTTCCGCACGAATGCCGACACCGCGCAGTTGACGATGTTCTCGCACGCCACGGCGCGTACGACCGTCCGCTTCGGCGTGACCATCGGCGGCTGGAACGAGATCAATGCCGGAGCCGGCAACGGCCTGATCGTCGGCACGAACAACGCCACGACGCTCATCCTCGGCACCAACGGCGCCAACCGCCTGCAGATCGACAGCGCCGGCGCCGTCACCGTCTCGGGCAACTTCACCGTCACCGGCACGAAAAACTTCGCCATGCCCGACCCGGCCGACGAGAAGAAGGCCATCTACTACACCTCGCTCGAAGGTCCCGAGGCCGGCACGTACTTCCGCGGCAGCGCCAAGACCGTCGACGGCCAGGCCGTCATCGAGCTCCCGGGCTACTTCTCCCGCATCACCGAGCCTGAGCGCATGACCGTGCAGCTCACGCCGGTCGGCGACTGGGGCCAGCTCTACGTCTCCGAGAAGTCGCCGGAGCGCCTGGTCATCAAGGTCGCCAAGGGCGGCGAGGATCTGAAGTTCGATTACCTCGTGCAGGGCGTCCGCAAGGGCTATCTCGACTACGAAGTCGTCCGCGACAACCACCTGCCCAAGAATTAACCGCTCAAAAAAAACGGGGCGCGGCGGAAGACCGCGCCCCGTTGAGCAGTCGGTGTCGGGTCCCTCTCCCCGTCACCCCTGGCACGCAGAAGGGGCGTGCCATCGGACGGCCCGAAGCCCGTCCGCACTCACTCACTCGTTCAATCGCTCAAGTTCCGAATCACCGTCGGAATATCGAGGTCACTGCCGAAATCACTCGACGCCATCGGTCCGAAGCCACCGGAGCCGTCGGCGCGGGTGAATCCCTTGCGAAAAAACGGAGGATCGTAGATCTCGCCCTCGGCGCCCACCTGCGCGGGCGCGGGCTCGGCCGCCGGCGCCACTTCGTGCTGCGCGGCGATCTCCTTCGGCGCGAACGGGCGGTAGGGCACGGAGCGCTCGGCCGTCTTCGCCGCCGCGTGCGGGGCCGACAGCGCCTCGCCGCGCGCGTTGAGGAAGCCCTTCGTCGCCGCGTCGAATCCGGTGGCGATGACCGTGACTTTCACCTCGTCTTTCATCCGCGGATCGATGACCGTGCCGAAGATGATGTTCGCCTCTTCGTCGGCCGCTTCCTGGATGATCGAGGCCGCCTCGTGCACTTCGAACAGCGTCATGTCCGCGCCGCCGGTGACGTTGATCAGCACGCCCTTGGCCCCTTCGATCGAAGCCTCCTCGAGCAGCGGCGAGGAGATGGCCCGCTGGGCCGCTTCCACGGCGCGGTGCTCGCCGGAGCTGACGCCCGTGCCCATGAGGGCCATGCCCATGCCGTGCATGATCGTCTTCACGTCGGCGAAGTCGAGGTTGATCTCGCCCGGGACGGTGATGAGATCGGAGATGCCTTGCACGGCCTGGCGGAGGATGTCGTCGGCGATCTTGAAGGCCTCGCCGAGGGACGTGGCCCGCTCGACGAAGTTCAGGAGGCGCTCGTTCGGAATCGTGATCAGCGTGTCGACCGTCTCGCGCAGCGCGCGGATGCCGTGCTCGGCCTGCACGCGGCGGCGCTTCCCTTCGAAGGCGAAGGGCTTGGTGACGACGGCCACCGTCAGCGCGCCGAGCTCCGCCGCCAGCGAGGCGATGATCGGCGTGGCTCCGGTGCCGGTGCCGCCGCCCATGCCCGTGGTGATGAAGATCATGTCGGCGCCGTGCAGCGCCTCCAGGATGCGATCGGTGTCTTCCAGCGCGGCCTGCTTGCCGACTTCGGGATTCGCGCCCGCGCCGAGGCCCTTGGTGAGCTTCGCCCCGATCTGGATCTTGTTCGTGGCCAGCGAGGTGCGCATGGCCTGGACATCGGTGTTGGCGACGAGGAACTCGACGCCCTTGATGCCCGACTGGATCATCCGGTTGACGGCGTTGCCACCACCACCACCCACCCCGATGACTTTGATCTTGGCTGTGAGCTGCTCTTCGTCGTACGTGACGGCCAGCATTCCGTCGCCAGGCTTCTCGTCAAATGTGATCATTAACCGTTTCTCCGGATGTTAGACATTGTTGTGCTGCATTTCAAACAAAATTTTCACTGCGCCGCCCCGAACCAGGTGCGGAAAGACTCCGCCACCTTGGCCAGTCCCCGCCGCGGCTTCCGCCGCACCCGGCCCCGCTCGCGGAAGCCCCACAGCAGCAGCCCCGCCGGCGCGGCCCACTCCGGACCGTTGACGGTATCGGCCAGCCCGCCCAAGCCGCGCGGCACGCCCCTGCGCGACTGCTGGTCGAAGATCTGCTCGACGATCTCCACCATCCCGTCCATCTCCGCGCCGCCGCCGACGAGGACCACGCCGCTGCGGATCTCCTTCTCCAGCCCGGCCTTCTCCAGGTCGCGGTGCACGAGCTTGGCGATCTCCGCGGCGCGCGGCTCGAGGATTCCGGTCAGCTCCTGCTTCGACAAAATCTTCGGCGCCCGCCCGCCCACGGTCGGCACTTCGATCGGATCGTCCTCGGTGACGAGCGACGACAGCGCGCAGCCGTAGCGCTTCTTGATCCGCTCCGCGTCCTCCATCGGCGTGCGCAGGACGACGCTGATGTCGCTGGTGAAGTGGCCGGCGCCGACCGGGAGCACGTTCGTGTGCACGACGTTTCCTTCGAGGAAGACGGCATAGTCGGTCGTGCCCGCGCCGAGGTCCATGAGCAGCACGCCCATCTCGCGCTCGTCCGCGGTGAGGACGGCCTCGGCCGCGGCGAGCTGCTCGAGCACGAGCGCGTCGACGGCGATCCCGGCCTTGTTCACCGCTGTCAGCACGTTCTGGTTGTGCGTGCGCGCGCCGGTGACGATGTGCACGTTGGCCTCGAGGCGCGCCGCGGTCATCCCCAGCGGATCGTGGATGCCGTCCTGCCCGTCGACGACGAACTCGCGCGGGATGACGTGCAGGATCTCCAGCTCGCCGGGAATGTTGATCGACTTCGAGGCCTCGATGACGCGGTCGATGTCCTCGCGGGCGATCTCGCGGTGCTTGCCGGCAATCGACACGACGCCGCGCGAGTTGACGGAGCGGATGTGATCGCCCGCCACGCCGACGTAGACCGACTCGATCTGCAGGCCGGCCATGACCTCGGCTTCGTCGACCGCTTTCTTCACCGCGTCGATGGCCTGATCGAGGTTGATGATGTTGCCGCGCCGCGTCCCCTTCATCGGCGAGGTGCCCTTGCCGATGATCTCGAGCTGCCCGCGGTCGTTGACTTCGCCGACCAGCACGCAGACCTTCGAGGTGCCGATGTCGAGGGCGACGATGTACTTCTCTTCGGTCTTCGGCATGTCCGTTCCTCTCAATCCTGGAGTGCGGCATTCGCGTTGCCGCTGTTGGGCAGCGGCGGCAGAGCCGTCGCGATCCGAGGTTTGACGACGATTCGATCGGCGAATCTGAGGTCCGCGTACTCGATGCCGCCGCGGGCGAGCTTCTCGTCGGCGGCGATGGCGTAGAGATCGCGCCACTTCGCGGAGAGGTCGCCGGCGTCGGCGTAGACGAACGCGCCGAGCTCGCGGTCGAAGATGGCGAAGCCGCGCGGCGCGATCGGCCGGATTTCGGAGACCCGCGCGTAGAGCTGGGCGTCGCGGGCGCGGAGGTCGCGCAAGAGGGCGATGCAGCGCGAGGCGTCGGCGCCGCGGGCATCGCTGATGATCGGCAAGTCGTTGTCGCCGACCGCCGCCGAGAGCTCGGCGAAGGTGACGCCGTCGTCGTCGACGTAGCGCACCGGCCCGTCGTCCATCACCAGGGCCACCGGCGTCCGCTCCACGATGCGGATGCGCAGCGTGTCGGGGATCTTCTCCTCGATGTCGACGCGGCGCACCCAGGCCAGCGCGCCGAGGTCGCGGCGGACGCGGGCGATGTCGATCTTGAACAGGTTCATGCCCACGTACTGACGGGTGATGGCCTCGAGCGCGGCGCGCGGCGTGTGCACGGCGCCGTCGACGGCGATCGTCTTCACCGCGAACTGCGCGCCCGACTGCGTGTGCCGGTACGCGGCGAACGCGCCGAGGGCGATGGCGGCGATGAGGAGGACGCTGCGGGCGACGGCGAAGAGGCGCTGGACCTGGACGCGGCGGTAGTTGCGGCGGGCCCGGCCGGCGTCGGGCGGACGGAAGAAGCGCTGGGTCGACTCGACGCTGCTCGACATCACGCCACCTCCCCCATCCCCCGTACGAGCGCTTCGGCGACCTCGTGAACGTCGCCCGCCCCCATAGTAATGAAAATGTCGTTCGGTTGCAGCCGCCTTCGCAGCTCGTTGACGATTTCGTCGTTGCTGCGGTCGAGGAATTCGACGTTGCCGGCAGCCTCGGCGATCATGCGCGCGCTGATGCCCTCGATCGGCTTCTCGCGCGCCGCGTAGATCGGCGCGACGAGGGCCACGTCGGCGACGGCGAGGGACTCGCCGAATTCGCGCGCGAAGTCGCGCGTCCGCGAGTAGAGATGCGGCTGGAAGAGGGCCACGATGCGCCGCTCGGGATAGCCGTTTCTCGCCGCCGTCAGCGTCGCCCGAATCTCGGTGGGGTGATGGGCGTAGTCGTCGACGATGAGCGCGCCGGCGTAGTCGCCGAGGAGCTGGAAGCGGCGGTCGACGCCGTGGAACTTCGCCAGCGCGTCTGCCGTCACCTGGGCGGCGATGCCGAGCTCGCGGGCCACGGCAATCGCGCCGAGGGCGTTGCGGACGTTGTGCTCTCCGGGGACGTGGAGCGCGAACGCGCCGACGCCGGGGACGTCGAAGGTCGCGCCGTGATGCTCGTATTGAATGTTGATCGCGGTGAGATCCGCGTCTCCCAACCCGTAACGCACCACCCGCCGGCGCACGCTCTTCAGCAACCGCGCCACCGCGGGATCGTCGGCGCAGCCGATGATCACGCCCCCCTCCCGCACGCCCGCGGCGAAGATGTTGAAGGCGTCCTCGATGGCCTCGAAGCTGCCGTAGTACTCGAGGTGGTCGGCCTCCACGTTCGTGATGACGGCAACCTCGGGGTGCAGCTCATGGAACGTGCGGTCGTACTCGTCGGCCTCGACGACGACGAAGTCGCCGCGGCCGCTGCGGGCGTTGCCGCCGAAGTTGGGGAGCATGCCGCCGACGAGGACGGTGGGATCGAGGCCGGCCTCCTCGAGGATGCAGGCGATCATGGCCGAGGTCGTGGTCTTGCCGTGCGTGCCGGCCACGCCGACGCCGCGCTTCTCGTTGACGATCTCGCCGAGGAGCTCCTTGCGCTTCATGACCCGGATGCCGGCGGCGCGGGCGGCGTCGATCTCGCCGTTGTCGCCGCGGACGGCGCTGGTGACGACGACGAGGTCCGTCCCGGCCAGGTGAGCGGGGTCGTGGCCGATGGAGACAGGAACGCCGCGCTCGGCCAGGAGATCGGTGGCGGCGGAGCGCTTCAGGTCGCAGCCGGAGACAGCGAGGCCCTGGCTGCGCAGGATCTCAGCAATGCCACTCATCCCGATCCCGCCGATGCCGACGAAATGAATGTTCTTAATGTGCTCGAAATTCATTCTGAATGTGGCAGTGCTAAATAGAAATTTTAATCGATTCTAGTAAGTCAACAATGTTTTTTGTGGCTTCGGGTGCTGCCAGCGCGCGCGCCGACGCGCCCATGCGCGCCGCGCGGTCGGGATCGTTGATGACTTCGCCGATCGCCAAAGCCAGACGCTCCGGCGAGAGCTGGGCCTCGGTGATGACGATCGCGCCGCCGGCCTGCTCGACGACGCGCGCGTTCAACTCCTGATGGTTGTTCGTCGCCGCGGCGAAGGGGACGAGGATCGCCGCGCGGCCGACGGCGGCGAGCTCGCCGATGGTCATGGCCCCGGCACGGGAGACGACGAGGTCCGCGGCGGCGATCTCGTCGACCATCGGATCGAGGTACGGGACGACGCGCGCATCGGGAAACGCCGAGGCTTTGTATCCGGCGCGGACCCGCTCGAGCTCGCGCGGGCCGGTCTGGTGGACGATGTCGAGACGGCCCTTGAGGCGCGCCAGGAAGAGGAGCGCGCCGGTCATGGTCTCGTTGAGGATGTGCGAGCCTTGCGAGCCGCCGAAGATGAGTAGGCGGCGGCGCTCGTGCGGCACTCGCTGCGCGTCGAAAAACTCCCGCCGGATCGGGTTCCCCGTCACCACCGCGTCGCGCCGCTTCAGGCGCGCGCCGGCGTCGGGAAACGCGACGGCCACCGCCTTCACGACCTTCGCCAGCAGACGATTCGTCAGCCCGGGAAAGGCGTTCTGCTCGTGAATCATCGTCGGCACGCCGCGCGCGCGCGCCGCGAGGAGCACCGCTCCCGAGGAGTAGCCGCCGACGCCGAGGGCCACGTCGGGGCGGTGCTTTCCGATCAGCCGCCAGGCCTGCACGAAGCCGAGCGGCAATCGTGCGAGATTTTTCACGACGTCGACGGGGCCTTTTCCTTTGAGCCCGCCCGCGGAGATGAACTCGAGCGGGAAGCCGGCGCGCGGCACGATGGTCGTCTCCAGTCCGCGCTCAGTGCCGACGAAGACGACGCGCCGCGAAGAATCGCGCGCAACGAACTCCTGTGCGATCGCGATGGCCGGATAAATATGGCCGCCGGTGCCGCCGCCCGCGACGACCATCACCTGCCCCCTGCCCCTTCCGCCCTGTGCCCTGTTCATGATGATTGTTGTGACAAATTCAGCAGAATCCCCACAGCCGCGAGGCTTGTCATCAGCGACGAGCCGCCGTAGCTGACCAGCGGCAGCGGCAGGCCCTTCGTCGGCAGGAGGCAGAGGGCCACGCTGACGTTGATCAGCGCCTGCACGCCGATCAGCAGCGTGAAGCCGACCGCGGCGTACTGCTCGAAGCCGCTGCTGTCGCGCGCCACGCGGAAGCCGCGCCAGACCAGGAACGCGAAGAGGGCGACGAGGATGAACGCGCCGACGAAGCCGAGCTCCTCGCCGACGATGGAAAAGATGAAATCTGTATGCGGCTCGGGCAGGAAGAAGAGCTTCTGCCGCCCGTTGCCGAGTCCGAGGCCGCGCAGACCGCCGGTGCCGAGGGCGATGAGCGATTGCATGGCCTGGAATCCCTTCCCCAGCGGATCGGCCTCCGGGTTCAAGAACGTCGTGAAGCGCTCGCGCCGGTAGGCGAAGAGCCAGACCAGCGGAATGGCCGCGGGGATGAGCACGATCGACGACAGCACGAGTTTCTTCCAGGAGATCCCGGCCGTGAAGATGATGCCGGCCAGGACGACGACGATCGTCACGGCGGTGCCGAAGTCCTCGAGCACGATGAGCGCGCCGAACGGCGCCAGGATCAGCGCCAGCGGCACGAGCGTGGAAAGGTCGTTGACGCGCTCTTTCCGCCAGACGACGAACCAGGCCGTGAAGAGGATGAGCACCGGCTTGGCCAGCTCCGACGGCTGGATTTGAAAGAGATGCGGCAGGACGATCCAGCGATGCTTGCCGTTGATGGCCGGCGAGTAGTGAGCGACGACGAGACCGATGAGGACGAGGGCGAGCATCGCCCCGATGATGCGCGGGTCGCGCAGGCGGGCGACGCTGACGTGCATCAGCACGAGCATCATGACCGCGCCGGCCAGGAGCCAGATGCACTGGCGGATGACGAAGTAATACGGATTGTCGGTGCCGATCTTCTGCGCGGCGATGATGGCCGAAGCGGAGTAGATCATCACCAGGCCGATGAGGACGATGAGCAGGGCGCTGGCGAAGAGCCAGGTGTCGTAGGAGAGTTTGCGGCTCATGGCGCCCCTCGGAAGGCAGAAGGCAGAAGGCAGAAGGCAGAGGTGCTCGCGCCGGGGCACGATCGCGCCGCAGCGGAGCACCTCTGCCTTCTGCCCTCTGCCTTCTGACCTTTCACAGCCGCCTCACCAATTCCTCGAAGTGCTCCCCCCGGTGCTCGAAGTTCCTGTACTGATCGAAGCTCGCGCAGGCGGGCGAGAGGAGCACCGTGTCGCCGGGCTTGGCGTTCTCGTTCGCCCACTTCACGGCGTGCTGCATGTCGCCCACCGGCACGATCGTGGCGGCGCCGTTCAGCGCTTCGCCGATGCGGTCGGCGGCCATGCCGATGGTGATCACGGCGCGCGTCTTTGCCGCCACGAGCTCGCGCATCCGTTCGAACTCGCCGGCCTTGTCCTTGCCGCCGAGGATCAGCAGCACGGAGCTGGGGGGAAAGCTTTCGAGCGATTTCAGCGTGGCGTCGACGTTCGTCCCCTTCGAGTCGTTGACCCAGCGCACGCCGTTCTCCTCGCGCACCACGACCATGCGGTGCGGGAGGCCGCCGAAGGCGCCGAAGCCGATCTGCACGGAGATGTCGTCGACGCCGACGGCGCGCGCGGCCAGCCACGCCGCCAGGGCGTTCTCGACGTTCGCCGTCCCCTCCAGGCGCAGCGAGGCGCGCGGGATGCGCCGCTCCTGCCCCTCGATGCGGAGCACGAGCTCGTCGCCGTCGACGTAGGCGCCGTTGTCCTCGATTTTTTCCGTCGACGAGAAGTGCCAGACGCGCGCGCCGCTGTCGCGGGCCACGGCCCGGCGCTCGGCCGCGCCGACGATGGCCACGTCGCGCGGCGTCTGGTTGCGGAAGATCCGGTACTTCGCCGCGGCGTAGGCCTCGAAGTTCGGGTAGCGGTCCATGTGATCGGGAGTGATGTTCAGCAGCAGCGCGACGTTCGCGTGGAAAGTGTCGACCGTCTCGAGCTGGAACGAGGAGAGCTCCAGGACGTACGTGCGCGGCTTCTCCAGGTCGAGCGCGGCGATGAGCGGCTGGCCGATGTTGCCGGCCACGATCGGCTGGCGGCCGGCGTCGGCGAGGATCTCGCCGATGAGCGACGTCGTCGTCGACTTGCCGTTCGAGCCGGTGACGGCGATGACCGTGCCCTGCAGATGGCGATAGGCGAGCTCGATCTCGCCGATGATCGGGATGGCATTCGCCGCGGCGCGCTGCAGCAGCGGGATCGTCAGCGGCACGCCCGGGCTGACGACGATCTCGCTCACGTCGTCGAGCGCCGGATCGGCGCCGAAGACGCGCTCCACGCCGTCGTCGAGCGGCAGCGGCAGGTCGGGGTTCGGATTCGAATCCGTGAGCACGACGCCGCCGCGCGCGGCGAGGAAGTTCGCCGCGGCCACACCCGACTTGCCGGCACCGATGACGAGCGTCTTCATCGCAGTTTCAAGGTCGAGAGGCTGAACAGCGCGAAGAGGATGGCGATGATCCAGAAGCGCACGACCACCTTCGTCTCCCGCCAGCCGGAGAGCTCGAAGTGGTGGTGCAGCGGCGACATCTTGAAGACGCGCCGCCCGGTGAGCTTGGACGAGGCCACCTGGATGATCACCGAGACCGCCTCGAGCACGAAGAGGCCGCCGACGAAGACGAGCAGCACCTCCTGCTTGATGATCACGGCGATGCAGCCGATCGCGCCGCCGAGGGCCAGCGATCCGACGTCGCCCATGAAAATTTCCGCCGGATGGGCGTTGAACCAGAGGAAGCCGAGCGATGCGCCGACCATCGCCCCGCAGAAGACGGCCAGCTCGCCGGCCTGTGGGACCCAGAGGATGCGGAGGTAGTCGGCGATCCTGAAGTTGCCGGCCGCGTAGGTGAGCACGGTGTAGGTCACGCCGACGATGAGCGTCGAGCCGATGGCCAGGCCGTCGAGGCCGTCGGTCAGGTTCACGGAGTTCGACGCGCCGACGAGGACGACCATCATGAAGGGCACATAGAGCCAGTGCAGGTTGAGCGTGAAGAGCTCCGGCTTGATGAAGGGGAAGGTCAGCACGGTCGAGTAGTTGTTGTGGATCGACGGCAGCGCGGCGATGGCGATGCCGACGGCGGCGGCGACGATGAACTGGATGGTGAATTTCTGCTTCGCCGTCAGTCCGAGGTTGTGCTTGCGGATCAGCTTGCGGTAGTCGTCGACGAAGCCGATCGCGCCGTAGGCCAGGGTGACGAAGAGGACGATCCAGATGTAGGGGTTGAAAATGTCGGCCCACAGAATCGTCGGCACGAAGATGGCGATGTTGATGAGGATGCCGCCCATCGTCGGCGTCCCGGCCTTCTGCTGGTGCGACTTCGGCCCTTCCTCGCGGATGTACTGCCCGAGCTTGATCTGGCGCATGCGCTCGATGAGCCAGGGGCCGAGGATGAAGGAGATGAGCAGCGCGGTGATGGCCGCCCACGCCGTGCGGAAGGTGATGTAGCGGAAGACGTTGAAGCCGGCGATGACGTTGCGGAGGGGATACAACAAGTAGAGAAGCATTAGTGCGCACCCTCCAACTGCGTGACGATCTTGTCGAGGCCGATTCCTCGGCTGGCCTTGATGAGGACGAGATCACCGGAGCGGATGAAGCCCTTCAGAAAGTCGGCGGCGCCCTGCGCGTTGTCGAAGTGATGGAGGCGGTCGTCCGCGAAGCCGCTTTCGCGCGCGCCGTCGAGCAGCGCCCGGCTGCGCTTGCCGACGCCGACGACGACGTCGATCGACTTCGGCACGCTGCGCCCGGCCTCGGCGTGGTACTCGAGCTCACGCTCGCCGAGCTCCAGCATGTCGCCGATGACGGCGATGCGACGCCCGTCGACGTCGGCCTGCTCGAGGAGCGTCAGCGCGCGCGAGAGCGCATACGGATTCGAGTTGTAGGTGTCGTCGTAGATCGTGGCGCCGTCGACGTGGATGACGACGCCGCGGTGATACGCAGGCTTCAGCTGCTCGATGCCGCGCATGATCCCGTCCCAGGAGATGCCGGCGACGCGCGCGGTAGCGATGGCGGCCAGGAGGTTCTCGAGGTTGTGCCGTCCCGGCAGCGGCAGCTCCATCGGGAAGTCTCTGAGCTTGAAGGAGACGCCGAGGAGGCCGCGCTCGCGGACGTCGGTGGCGCGGAACATGGCCTCGTGGTCGATGCCGTAGGTGACTTTCGTTCCGGGAAAGCGCTCGCTGATGCGGACGACGTGCTCGTTGTCGACGTTGATGACGATCGTCCCCTCGGCCTTGACGTTCTCCAGCAGCTCCGCCTTCGCCTCGGCGATTTTCTCGACCGTGCCGAAGAACTCGATGTGCACGGGGCCGATGTTCGTGTAGACACCGATGTCCGGATGGGTGAGCCCCGCGAGCAACGCGATCTCGCCCTTGTGGTTCATCCCCATCTCGCTGACGACGACTTCGGCGTCATCGGGAACGTTGTCGATGCAGAGCGGGCAGCCGATGAGGTTGTTGAAGTTCCCCCACGACTTGAACGTCCGCCGCTCCGTGCCGACGAGCGTGGCGATCATCTCTTTCGTCGTGGTCTTGCCGGCGGAGCCGGTGATGGCGATGAGCGTGAAGGGCTGGCGCTCGCGGATCGAACGCGCCAGGTTCTGCAGCGCAGTCGTGGTGTCGTCAACCTTGACGATGCCTTTGCCCGCGGGCAGCGGATCGGGAAGTTGCGAGACGACCGCGCCGCGCGCCGTGGCCAGCGCCTGCGGGAGGAACTGATGGCCGTCGAGGCGCTCGCCCTTGATGGCGAAGAAGACCGAGTCGGGCTTCGCTTCGCGGGAGTCGATGACGACGGAGTGGGTGACGACGTCGCCGCCTTGCACGAGCGTGCCGCCGGTCATCTCGGCGATTTGCGCGAAGGTCAGGGTCGGCATGCTGCCCTCCCCCGGCCCGACCGCGCGTCCTCTCCGGCGATCGCCTCTTCCCCCGAAGACTGCCTGGCGATCACCGCCGGGAGAGAGCAACGCGCAATAGAGTAATTCATTGTCATGACGATTTAAAGCAATACTTTCTCGTGTCGCTTTTTCAGAGCGAGCTCGGCTTCTTCGCGATCGTCGAAGTGGACGACGCGGTCGCCGGTGACCTGGTACGTCTCGTGTCCCTTGCCGGCCACGACGACGACATCGTTCGGCGCGGCGCTCTCGACGGCGTGCACGATCGCCTCGCGGCGGTTCTCGATCACCTCCGCGCCGGGCGCGGCGGCAACGATCTGGGCAATGATCGCGTGCGGGTCCTCGCTGCGCGGGTTGTCGCTGGTGACAACGACGCGGTCGGCCATGCGCGCGGCGATCTCCCCCATCAGCGGGCGCTTCCCCTTGTCGCGGTCGCCGCCGCAGCCGAAGACGACCCAGAGGTTGCTCTCCGGCTTGAGCTCGCGCACGGCGGCGAGGAGCTTCTCCAGCGCGTCGGGCTTGTGGGCGTAGTCGACGATGACCATCGGCGCGTCGGGCGACGGCGCGCCGACGTACTCGAAGCGCCCCGGCACGGATTGCAGCGCCCGGATGCCGGCTTCGATGGCCTTCGTGTCGATGCCGACGGCGATGGCCGCGCCGATGGCGCCGAGCCAGTTGTAGAGGTTGGGCATGCCGAGGAGCTGCGACTCGACGCGGATCTCGCCGCGCGGCGTGATCACGCGGCCGTGGAGGTGGAAGAAGTCGAAGGTGTCGCTGGGATGGATGTCGGCGTTTTCGTGTCGGCCGAAGGTGACAGCCGCATCGCCCATCTCGTCGGCCAGGCGGCGGCCGTACGCGTCATCAATGTTGACGATCGCCGTTTTCTTCGTCCGGTCGATCTGGTCGAAGAGGATGCGCTTCGCGGCGAAGTAGTGCTCGAAGTCCTTGTGGAAGTCGAGATGGTCCTGCGACAGATTCGTGAAGACGGCGGCGGCGAAGCGGATGCCGTACGTCCGCTGCAGAGCCAGCGCGTGCGACGAGACTTCCATGACCGCGTGGCGCACGCCGGCGGCGACCATCTTCGCGAACCACTGGTGGAGCATGACGGCGTCGGGCGTGGTGCGGTCGGCGACGAGGCGCTCCTCGCCGGCCCGGTATTCGATCGTGCCGATGAGGCCGGCGGTCTCGCCGGTGGCATCGAAGATCGACTCGATCATCTTCGTCGTCGTCGTCTTCCCCGAGGTGCCGGTGACGCCGATGAGGGAGAGCTTGTCGGCGGGATGGCCGTAGAAGTTCGCGGCCAGGATGGCCAGGGCGCGGCGGGCGTCGGGGACGTGGATGTCCGCATCCGAAGTCTCGCCGACGACGGCGGCCGCGCCCTTCGCGCGCGCGGCGGCGATGAAGTCCGCGCCGTCCTTTTGATAGCCGGGGACGGCCACGAAGAGCGCGCCGGGGACGACGAGGCGCGAGTCGGAGGCGATCGCGGTGACGTCGCGGTCGGCGACGTCGCCGCTGTGGTCGACATCGCGGAGGAGCTCGCGCAATTTCATGGCTGCAGCTCCGCTCCGTTCGTCATCCTGAGCGAAGCGAAGGATCTCGTCGGCTGAGATCCTTCGCCGTCTCCGCGGCTCAGGATGACGGTGAGAATTCGGTTCGTCGGCAAAGCTCCGCCAGGCATGGGATCTTGTGAGGCGACCACGCCGCTTCCCGTCGCGCGCACCGTGAGCCCGGCAGCGACCGCGCGGGCGATGGCCGCGCGCGCGTCGAGTCCTCGCAGATCGGGAACACCCGGCCCGGGCCTCACCGTCGATGGTTGCGAAAACGCCGCCAGCATCGGCGCGCCGGCGACGACGGTCCGCTGCGGCAACGACGGCGCGACGCTGAGGTAGCGCAGGGCGGGCTCGGCGATCTCGCGGAAGGCGGGCGCGGCGATGGTGCCGCCATACTGCGCCCCCTTCGGCTCGTCGACGACGACGAGGACGGCCAGCCGCGGCCGGTCCGCCGGAACGTAGCCGGCGAACGAGGCCACGACCTTGTCCATCGAATAGCCGCCGCGCATCGCCTTCTGCGCCGTGCCGGTCTTGCCGGCCACGACGTATTCGGCGAGCGCGGCCTTCTGTCCCGTGCCGCGGGCCACGACCGCTTTCAGGATCTCGTTCAACACCGCGGCCGTTTTCTCGGACGCGACGCGCACCGGCGCCGCGCGCGGCGGCGTGTAGATCGTGCTGCCGCCGGCGTCGACGACGCGGTCGACGATGCGCGGCTGCACGCGCACGCCGCCGTTGGCGACGGCCGCCACGGCCGTGACGACCTGCAGCGGCGTCACGCTGAGCTCCTGCCCGAACGACATCTCCGCGTTCGACAGCGCCGACCAGTTCTGCGTCCGGCGCAGAAGCCCGGTGGCCTCGCCGGGCAGCGGCAGGCCGGTGCGCTCGCCGAAGCCGAAGCGGCGGATGGCGTCGTAGAGGCGCGCCGGGCCGACGGAGAGGCCGACGCGCACGGCACCGACGTTCGAGGAATGGACCATGACGTCCTCGAAGGTCATGACGCCGTAGCGATTGCCGCCGTGCTCGTGGATCTCGGTGTTGGCGATGGTGATCGCGCCGTTGCCGCAGTCGATGAACTGCGACGGCGTGACGAGGCCCTCCTCGAGCCCGGCCGAGGCCGTGACGATCTTGAACGTCGAGCCGGGCTCGTAGGCGTCCTGCACGTTGCGGTTGCGCCAGGCCGCGGGCGAGAAGTCGCCGAAGTGGTTCGGGTCGAACGTCGGCGCGGAGGCCATGGCCAGGATCGCGCCGTCGCTCGGGTCCATGACGATGGCGGCGCCGCCGGCGGCGTGGTACTCGTCGACGGCGCGCTGCAGGGCACGCTCGGTGAGAAACTGGATGACGGAGTCGATGGTGAGGACGACGTCGTGGCCGTCGACGGGGCGGTTCGCTCCCTCGCCGCCGACGAGGTACATCCCCTTGCGGGCGTCGCGCAGCAGCGTGACCTTGCCGGCCCGGCCGCGCACGTAGCTGTCGAAGGAATGCTCGATGCCGGCCAGGCCCTGGCCGTCGACGCCGACGTAGCCGATGACGTTCGCGGCGAGCGTGCCGCGCGGATACGAGCGCCGATGCTCCTCGAACGTGTAGATCCCCGGCACGTGCAGCCTCTTGACCTCGGCCGCGACTTCGAGCGGCAGCTGCCGGGCGATCCAGACGAAGCCGCCGCCGTTGGCGAGCTTCGCCTCGATGTCGCGCGCGTTCAGGTGCAGTGGCGCGGCCAGGGCGCGCGCGGCGGCGCGGCGGTCGGCAACGGCTTGAGGGTCGGCGTAGATCGACTCGGCGGCGATGCTCTCGGCGAGGATGCGCCCGCGGGCATCGCGGATCGTGCCGCGCACGGGGGCGAGCTCGATCGTGTGCTCCTGCTGGCGTTGGGCGCGTGCGACGTACTCGCCGTGGCGGACGAGCTGGATCTGCGCGAGACGGAACACGACGACGACGGCCCACGCGGCGAGGACGGCGAAGAGCTGCAGGAGGCGCTTCTGCTGCAAGCTCATTTTTTCTTCTCGACCTTCACCACGGCGCGCGGATCGGTGCGCTCGAAGCCGAGCTTGGCCGCCTTCTGCTCGACCTGCTGCAGCGACGTCAGGCGGTCGAGCTGGAGCTGCAAGGCCTTGTTCTCGTTCTCGATCTCGGCGCGGCGCTTCTGCAGCCGCGTGGCCTCGTGGCCGAGGCGGATCACCTCGAGATTCTGGTACGTGAAGAGCGCCAGAAAGAGCCCGATCGGCAGGCCGACGAGGACGACCGTGACGAGGTCACGCAGACGCTGGCGGTCGCGCTCGCGGACGATGTGAACGTTGTCGATGGGTTTCTTCTGCGCGTACATGACGGCACCGGGAGCCACGGAACAAGGGTGAAGATCTGCCTGCACGTACGGCAGCGAAAGCCATCCACGACCACCCACGCCCCACGCTCCACCCCTCCCGAGCTCCCGTCACCGCACTCACACCCACCCTTCCCCAACCTTCACCCTTGTTTCGTGGCTCCTGATCACTTCTTCTCCGCGACGCGCAGCTTCGCGCTGCGCGACCGCGGGTTCCGTTGGATCTCTTCCTCTGAGGCGGTCACCGGCCGCGACGTCAACACCGTCACGATCTCCTTCGCGCCGCATGCGCAGACCGGCAACGCCGGCGGGCACGTGCACTCCCCTTCCAGCCGGCGGAGGGCGCGCTTGACGATGCGGTCCTCGAGCGAGTGGAAGGCGATGACGGCGATGCGTGCGCCCGGCTCGAGGACGCTCACGGCGTCGTCGACGAAGCGCTCCAGTCCGACCAGCTCCTCGTTCGCGGCGATGCGGACGGCCTGGAACGTTAGCGTGGCGGGATCGATGTCATGCGGCTTCCTGGCGCGCTTGACGCTGCGCACGACGTCGGCGAGCTGCACGGTCGTCTCGACCGGCCGCGCGTTCACGATCGCTTGCGCGATGCGCCGCGCCATCGGCTCTTCGCCATACTCGCGAAGAATCCTGGCCAGCTCCTCCGCCGAGGTCGCGTTCACGATCTCCGCGGCGGAGCGGCTGTCCGGCCCCATGCGCATGTCGAGCGGCGCGTCGTGGCGGAACGAAAACCCGCGCGACGCGTCGTCGAGCTGCATCGAGGAGACGCCGAGGTCCGCGAGCACGCCGCTGACGGTCTCGATGTTCGACTGCCTCAGAATTTCAATGAGCTGCTCGTGGCGTCCCTGTACGAACGCCACACGGTTGCCGAATCGCTCCAACCTCGCGCCTGCGAGCTCGAGCGCTCGTGGATCGCGGTCGATGCCGAGCAGGCGCGACGAGGGGTACCGCTCCAGCAATCCCTCGGCGTGTCCGCCCAGCCCGAGCGTCGCGTCGACGAGCGTTCCGTCCGCGCGCGCGGGGCGGAGAAATTCGACGACTTCGTTGAAAAGAACTGACTGGTGCACGGCTACACCCCGTGCAACTCCAACTCCTTGTAGTCTTCGTCGGTCAGCGGGTTCTCCGCGAGGCGGCGTTGGATCCGCTCCTCGTTCCAGACGATGAGGTGGTCGTTGTTGCCGATGACCACCACGTCGTCGGCGATGCCTGCGACGTCGCGCAGCACCGCCGGGATCAGCACCCGCCCCTGCCCGTCCATCACGGCGATGTGGCCGTAGTAGTTGAGCCGTTCGAGGATCTTCTTTTTCGGCTGGGAGGCCGAGGGCACCTTGGCGAGGCGGGCCTGGTAGTCGAGCCAGATCGCCATCGGGTAGATCAGCGCCCGCTGCCCATCCTCGGAGGTGATGAAGCAGTCCGGACCGAACTTCGATTCAATGAACTTGCGGAAATCGGCGGGGATCTTGAGGCGCCCCTTGTCGTCGACCTTCGCGGGGGCATGCCCCATCAAGACGTTGTCCACCGAATTTCACCTAATGAACCCCCCGTATACCACCGTTGGCCACTTCTGTCCACTAAAATCCACCATGCGTAGAAAAAGGGGGCAGGGCGCAGGGGACAGGGGACAGATGGTTGTCTTGCCGGTGCACGTGCCCCGGCAGGTCAATCACCTGCGCCCCGCGCCCTGCGCCCTGCGCCCTAATCCTTGCTCACAGTCACCTTATAGATCGTCGTCTTCCCGCAGGGGTCGACGCCGTCGGCGTTGCCGATCAGGCCGATCTTCGTGTCCTCGATGATCCCGTCGCGCACCTGCGGCACGTTCTTCTGCGAGCCGTCCGGCGTGAGGCGGAAGTGGATGGCGTCGTCGTAGACGGCTGCCTCGAGCAGGCGTCCGGGCGCGGGGCTGAGATCGTTGTAGAAGAAGCCTTCGCGCAGCAGCGTCCAGTGGTCGCTGTACGTCGAGCAGTCGTTCGAGATCGACACGCTGAAGCCCTCGGCCGTCACGCGCGGACCGCCGGCGCGGGTGCGGCGCAGCGGCGCGGGCGCGGCCGGCTGGAGGTCGGTCGTCGTCGAATGCGCGGGCGCGAGGAAGACGTGCCCTTCGTAGGTATCCCAATTGTTGCTGCCGAAATTCAGTTGCGCTTGCGTGAATCCCTCCGCGAGGAGATCGCGCTTGCCCGGCTTCTCGAACACACCGCTGTAGATGTTCTGCCGGTAGAGCGAGGTCGGGGTGCGCGAAGTGATCTTGATCGTTCCGGTGACCGCGGAGAGGATCAGCAGCGTTCCGCCGTCGGTGACGGTGGCGATCTCCGGCTGCGAGCCGGTGAACTTGCCGACCGCGTAGCTGGCCACGCCGTGAATCGAGTCCTCCTCCGGGACGTCGAAGAAGGCCGCGCGCGGGAAGTGTCCGAAGCCGTCGCCGAACATGACGTTGATCCGCTGCGGCGCGCCCATGAAGACGATGTCGAGCTTGCCGTCGCCATCGACGTCGACGATGTCGAGCGCTCCGCCGCCGGCCGGGCCGGGGAAGAAGCGGTTCAGCTGATCGAACGTGCCGTCGCCGTGGCCGAAGAGGAAGACGAATTCGTTCTCGCTGCGCATCACCAGGTCGACATGGCCGTCGCCGTTGAGATCCCCGTGCGCCAGGCCGACGCCGGCTCCGGTCTGAGGTCCTGACCAGAACCCGAAGCCGAGGAACTCTTTCTGATCGGTGACCGTGAACGTGCCGTCCCAATTCGAGCGGTAGAACGTGGCGTGCACGCGGTTGGTCTTGTCGACGCTCCTGACCGCGACCAGGTCGTCTTTGCCGTCACCATTGAAGTCGGTGATCATTGGCGCGCCGTCGATCGACAGCTTGCCTCGGTCGAGGAAACCGCCGGCGCCGTTGTTTTCCAGGAGCACGTACTCCGCGGGGCCGTAGACGTTCGGCGGCGCGGGGTTGGCGACGAACGTCGCTCGCTGCACGAGGAGATCGGGTGCGCCGTCGCCGTTGAAATCAATCACGCCGATGACCGCCTCGTCGCGGCCCGCCACGGTCGTCGCCGGACCGAAGAGACCGCCGCCGACGTTCAGGCGGATCGATCCGGTGGAGATGAGGTCGTCGAGACCGTCGCGGTTGACGTCGGCAATGCCAATGAGCATCTCGCGGGTCGCGACTTGATTGGTGCGGGTGAACTGGGCCAGAGCGGGAAACGAAACCAGGACAAGCAAAATAAATATGGTCAGTTTCTGCTTCATGGAAACCTCCAAAGTCATCAAAAAGACAAAAAGCCGGCAACGCGCCGGCCTGTGCTATCGGAGCAATATGGTGTTATAGCATAGAAAGTTCTTGGAAGTAACGGGCAAATGCAATCATCCCCCCGCAGGCCTGCTGCCAGTCGTAGTTCTCGTTCGGGGCGTGGTAGCCGTGCTCCGGAAGCGAGAGGCCGAGGAAGAGGACCGGGCAGCGGAGGACCTTCTCCATCGAGACGACCGCGCCGATCGAGCCCCCTTCGCGCACGAACACCGGCTCGCGGCCGAAGGCGAACTTCATGGCGTGGCGGACGGCGTCGGCGAGCGGCCCGGTGGTCGGGGCCTTGTACGGCTGCATGGCCGCCTCGGTCTCGATGGTCACGTCGGGGTTGCGCTCCTTCACGAAGTCGCGGATCAGCTTCATGATTTTTTTCGGATCCTGGTTCGGCACGAGGCGGCAGGAGACCTTCACCGTGGCCCGCGGCGGGATGACGGTCTTGATCCCGGGGCCAGTGTAGCCGCCGACGAGGCCGTGAATCTCCATCGTCGGCATGGCCCAGATGCGCTTCATCACGTCCATCGGCTCTTTCGTGCGCACCGACTTGAACTGGTGGTCCTTCATGAACGCACGCATCGAAAATCCCGACGTGCGGAAGTCTTCGAGCTCCGCGCGCGTCGGCGGCTCGACTTCGTCGTAGAAGCCCTTGATCTTCACCTTGCCGGTGCCGGCGTCGTACATCTCGCAGACGAGCTTCATCAGCTCGCCGATGGGGTTGCGGGCCGCGCCGCCGGTGGTGCCGGAGTGCTGGTCGGTCGCGCCGGTCTCCAGCGTCAGCTCGAAGCCCTGCAGGCCGCGCAGCCCGGCGGGACACGCGGGCCGCTGCCGCGAGACCCAGATGGTGTCGCTGACGACGACGGAGTCGGTGGCGAGCTGCTTGGCGTAGCGCTTGACGCCGTCGTCGAAGCTCGTCGAGCCGATTTCCTCTTCGAGCTCCCACAGCACGTGCAGGTTCGCGCGCACGCCGGCCTCGCGCGCGGCGCGGATGCCCCACAGCGCGGTGAGCGCGGGGCCTTTGTCGTCGGTCGTGCCGCGGCCGAAGTAGCGATCGCCCTCCTTGGTGAAGACGAACGGGTCGGTGTTCCACGGCTCCGACTCGGCCGAGGCGGGCTGCACGTCGAGGTGGTTGTAGACGGTGACGGTCGGCGCGCCGCCGCCGATGTCGAAGCGGCCGTGCACGAGCGGATTGCCGTCGGTCTCGAGGATCGAGGCCTTGCCGCCGAAGCCGGCGATGGTCTTCGCCGCCAGCTCGGCCATGCGCCGGATGTCGGGCTGGCGCTCCGGCTCGGACGAGACCGAGGGGATCTCGACGAAGTCCTTGAGCGTGCGCTCGAAGAGCGTGCGCTGGTTTTCGGCGAAATCGGAGAGCGATTTTTTGTCTAACTTCATGCCGGGCGCATGCTACCACCCAACAGAAGCCCCGCCGCGCCGCGGGTCCGACGCGCCGAGGCGGTCGCCGTTGGCGTCGAAGGCGATCGTCTCGGCGTCGCCGAGCGCACCCGGAATCTTCGAGCTGACCAGCCCCGGCGTGGGGTGAAACACGTAGCCCATCCTCACCAGCGCGTCCCACATGTCGCGCGGGAACTCGAACGCTTCCCAGCCCACTTCGTCGGGCAGCCACTGGTGATGGAAGCGCGGCGCGTCGACCGCCTCCTGCGCGCTCATGCCGAAGTCGACGACGTTGACGATGACCTGCAGGACAGTGTTGATGATCGTGCCGCCGCCGGGGCTGCCGGTGACGAGAAAGGGCCTGCCGTCCTTGAGCACGAACGCCGGCGTCATCGACGACAACGGCCGCTTGCGCGGGACGATGGCGTTCGCCTCGCCCTGCACGAGGCCGTAGAAGTTCGGCGTGCCGGGGCGCGACGCGAAGTCGTCCATCTCGTCGTTCATGAGGAAGCCGGAGATCGTGACCGCGGAGCCGAAGCTGTCGTTGAGGGTGTAGGTGTTGCTGACGAGCATGCCGTCCTTGTCCGCGACGCAGAAATGGGTCGTCGACGACGACTCGTACGGCGCCGGGTCGCCCGCGCCGATGCGCTTGCTGTCGGTGGCGTACGACGGATCGATGTCGCTGCGCCGCTTCTCCGCGTAAGGCTTCGACGTGAGGGCCGCGACCGGCATCTTCACGAAGTCGGGATCGCCGAGGAACTGGGCGCGGTCGGCGAAGGCGCGGCGCATCACCTCGAGCATCGTGTGCACGTGTCGCGAGGAGTGCCATCCCATCGCTTTGAGGTCGTAGGCCTCGAGCATGTTCAGCATCTCGATGAGGGCGATGCCGCCCGACGACGGCGGCGGCATGCTGACGATCTCGTAGCCGCGGTAGGTGCCGCGCAGCGGCGCGCGCACGACCGGCTTGTACTTCGCCAAGTCCTCGGCGGTGATCAGCCCGCCGTGCGCTTTCATCGCCCTGACGATCTCGTTCGCGGTCGTGCCGCGGTAGAAATCGTTCGGGTCGTCCTCGATGCGCGCCAGCACCCAGGAGAGCTCCGTCTGCACCCAGCGCTCGCCGGCGCGATGCTGGCCGAAGAGGTGCCAGCTCTCCGGAAAGTCGCGCAGGCGCTCGTGCTCGGTGGCCTGGAGGCTGCGCGCGAGGTAGTCACTGACGACGAAGCCCTCCGCGGCGAGCTTGCGCGCCGGCTCGACGAGCTCGCGCCACGGGAGCTTGCCGTAGCGCTTGTGGGCGAGGGCAAGCCCGGCGACGGTGCCGGGCACGCCGCTGGCGCGGTAGCCGAGGGTCGACTCCTTCGTCACGTTGCCGGCGGCGTCGAGGTACATGTTCCGCGACGCCGACGCCGGCGCGACTTCGCGATAGTCGATCGCTTCGCTCTTCCCGTCCGGCGTGCGCACGAGCATGAAGCCGCCGCCGCCGAGGTTGCCGGCCTCGGGCCACGTGACGGCGAGCGCGAAAGCGACCGCCACCGCGGCGTCGACGGCGTTGCCGCCGCGCTTCATGACGTCGGCGCCGACACGCGAGGCGATGACGTCGACGGAGGCGACCATGGCGTGCTTCCCCCGCACGGGAAGCCGCGACGCGGCGGCGGCGGGGAGGGCGATGAGGAGCAGGACGCAGAGATGCTTCATGGCGCGCAGAGTCTACGCGACGGGTAGGGAAAACTCCGATCGAGACACTCCACAGATGGAGGTCCGACATGGCCAGCAAGAAAGCCGCCCAACCCATCAGCGTTTTCGAAGCGTCGGCATCGCATTTCAAGAAATTTCGATCGGCGAAGAAGAAGGCATCGGCGCAATATCTCGCGTCGCAGCCGCAGGTCTCTGCGCTCGCAGCGCTTGCACCCATCGGCAGTCCGAAGCCGGAGCACAACGTCGTCGGCGTCGGCATCGGCGAAAAGATCTCGAACGGGCTCTCGACCGGAGTCATGGCCGTGAAGCTTCTCGTCCGCGTGAAGTTCTCCAACGATGCCATCCCCGACGCCGACGTGCTGCCGGAGACGATCGACGGGTTGCCCGTCGACGTCGAGCAGGTCGGCACGTTCCGCCGCTTCGCCTCGAAGCCGAATCCGCGCAAACGCTTTCGTCCGGCGCGCCCCGGCTGCTCGTGCGGATTCCAGGACCCGAACGGCCAGTTCATCATGGCCGGGACGTTCGGCGCCGTCGTCACCGATAGCGGCAAGACGTACGTGCTGAGCAACAATCACGTCCTCGCCGACGAGAACAAGCTCTCCATCGGCTCGCCGATTTTCCAACCGGGGCTGCTCGACGGCGGGAAGCCGTCGACGGACCGCATCGCCTCGCTGACGAGGTTCATTCCGCTGAATCCCGCGGCGGTGAATCGGGTCGACTGCGCGATCGCCGAGGCCGCGAGCGCGAGCGTGCTGTCGAAGAACATCCTCTTCATCGGCGCGCCGAACGGCACGGCCGACGCCGCCATCGGCATGGAGGTCCACAAATTCGGGCGGACGACGAGCTACAGCGCGGGGCGGATCACCAGCGTCGAGACCGACGTCACGGTCGGCTACGAAATGGGAAGCGTTCAGTTCACCAATCAGATCCTCATCGTCGGCCACAACGCGCAGCCGTTCAGCGCGGGCGGCGACTCCGGATCGCTGATCCTGGAG
>JBKOUP010000156.1:0-3749 GCA_046723495.1 Acidobacteriota bacterium | reverse complement strand
ACTTCACGCAAAGGGCGCAGGGCAGAGGGGCATACGCGCTAACTTAAAGGTCGTCATCCTGAGGCGCGAAGACGCCGAAGGATCTCAAAATGCGACAGTTTCGCCGGTGGAGACCCTTCGCCGTCTCCGCGGCTCAGGGTGACGGTGCTCAAGCTAGCGCGTATGGGGCGCAGGGGGCGGGGCGCAGATGGTGTTCCTGCTGGATGCTCGTGCAATCGCAAGACGACCACCTGCGCCCCGCCCCCTGTGCCCTGTCCCCTGATTTTTGGTGGCCCTGAGAGGACTCGAACCTCCGACCCACGGTTTAGGAAACCGCTGCTCTATCCTGCTGAGCTACAGGGCCAAAAACCACACGCAGCACGCAGAACTCAGCGCTCAGCGCTCGCTAATCCCTGGCGTTGATTTCGCAGAAGTTATTTGCGGCTATGCCAACGGTTGGGAGGGTGGTCCTTGAACATCAAACTCCATTGTCTCGCGCGAGCCCTGCTCGTGGCGAGTTTGGCAGTCTCTGCAGTCCCGGAGCTTTACGCCCAGCAGCAAACGCCGTGTCATTGGTGGCAGTTCCGCAAATGCGATCAGCAGCCCGAAGGCTTGCCGGCCGAGGCGCCGCGCAACGGCGTCGTCGTCACCGTCGACGTCTCGACCAACACCGTCTACCTTTTCCGCGACGGGCAGCTCGTCAGGAAATCGGCGGCGGCCACCGGCAGCGGCAAGACCCTCGACATCGGCGACGACGAGTGGCTCTTCTACACCCCACGTGGGCACCTGAAAGTTCTGAGCAGGATCAAGGACCCGGTGTGGCGCAAGCCCGACTGGGCCTTCGTCGAGGCCGGCGAGCGCGTGCCGCCGCCGAGCTCGCCGAAGCGCCTCGTCCACGGCCACCTCGGCAAGTACGCCCTCAACCTCGGCGACGGCATTCTCATCCACGGCACCGACGACGCCGACTCCCTCGGCCGCTACGTCTCGCACGGCTGCATCCGCGTGCCCGACGACATGCTGGAGACACTCTGGAAAAACGTCCCCGTCGGCACCGACGTGTACATATTTGAAAGCAAAGGAACTTGACGTGCGCACCACATTCGCGATGTTTCTTCTCCTGATGACCATGGCGCCGACGAGCGCCGACGATCTCCTGGGCCACGGCCGCGACGAGCTCGGCCACGCGCAATACGCCGAGGCCGCGAAGGACCTCGCCGCCGCGGCCGACGCGTTCCCCACCCCGCAACAGACCGCGGCGTACGTCCGCACCGGGCACTACGACGCGCTGGCGAGCTACGAGACCGCGCTCGTCTATCTGACCGTGGCCGACATGAAGCTCGGCCGCGTCGGCGATGCCCGCGCCGCGCTGCGCCGCATCAACGTCGCCGAGCGCATCGAGCCGACGTACCAGGGCCTGCCGCTCGACGCGGACGCCGCCGAGTTCGAGTCGATCGCGCAAAAGCTCCTGCCGGAGATGCCGCTGCCGCCGAACCGGGCCTTGGCCGAGATCCGCGGCGGGAAGCGCCGGCGCGCCGACGTGGCGTAAGATCGCGCGCTCGATGAAAAAAGCGCTGATCCTCCTCGCCCTTGTCGCCGTTCCGCTGTCCGCCGCGCGGTTGCCGCAGTCGGTGATCCCCAGCCACTACGCGATCACCATCGAGCCGAACTTCGCGAACGACACCTTCAGCGGCGAGGAGACCATCGACGTCGACGTCAAGGAGCCGGTCTCGTCGATCGTCCTCCACGCCGTCGGCCTCCACGTCGCCAGCGCGACCGTCGCCGGGATGAGCGCGACGGCGGGCGACGGCCCGGCCGACGAGATGATCGCGCTGGCGCTGCCGAAGCCGCTCGCCGCGGGGCCGGCATCGATCCGCATGACGTTCGACGGCAAGCTCTCCCGCCGGCTCCGCGGCCTCTACCTCGGCGTCTGGAAGGAGAAGAAGTACGCGCTCTCGCAGTTCGAGGCCACCGACGCGCGCCGCGCCTTCCCCTGCTTCGACGAACCGGCGATGAAGGCGACGTTCGACGTCACCCTCGTGGCGCGGGGCAGCGAGACGGCCATCTCGAACAGTCCCATTCAGTCGGAGACGAAGCTGAGCGGCGGCCGCCGCGCCATCCGCTTCGCCACGACGCCGCGGATGTCGACCTACCTCGTGGCCATGCTCGTCGGCGAGTTCCGCTGCGTCGCCGGCGGCGCCGACGGCATCCCCATCCGCGTCTGCGCGCCCCCCGGCAAGGAAGAATCGGGACACTGGGGTCTGCGCGCCGCGGAGCAGGTCGTCGGCTTCTACGACAAGTACTACGGCATCAAGTATCCGTTCGCGAAGCTCGATCTCATCGCCGTCCCCGACTTCGAGGCGGGGGCGATGGAGAACGCGGGCGCGGTGACGTTCCGCGAGACGGCGCTGCTGGTCGACGAGAAGACCGGCTCCGCGACGGCGAAGCGGCGCGTGGCCGAGGTCGTCGCGCACGAGATCGCCCACATGTGGTTCGGCGACCTGGTGACGATGAAGTGGTGGAACGACATCTGGCTCAACGAAGGCTTCGCCACGTTCATGTCGGACAAGCCGCTCGAGCCGTGGCAGCCGGCGTGGCACCTGGAGCAGTCGGCCGCGCGCAACTCGCGCAACGCCATCTCCCTCGACGCCCAGCGCTCCACGCGCCCGATCCGCACGAACGCCGAGACCTCCGCGGCCATCAACGAGCTCTTCGACGGCATCGCCTACGGCAAGACCGCGGCGGTGCTGCGCATGATCGAGCATTGGCTGGGCGAAGAGACGTTCCGCGACGGCGTGCGTGCCTATTTGCGCAAATACTCATGGAGCAATGCCTCGGCCGAGGATCTCTGGTCGATGCTGGCGGAAACGTCGAAGAGGCCCGTGGATGACCTGATGCGCACGTTCGTCGTGCAGGCCGGCGCGCCGCTCGTGCACGCGACGGAGACATGCGTCGGCGGGGAACGGCACGTGTCGCTGACGCAGGAGCGGCTGCTGCTGCGCGGGGAGTCGTCGCCGGAGACATGGGCGATTCCGCTGTGCGAGCGGACGCTCGGCGCGGTCTCCGACGAGCGCTGCGGCATCGTCGCCCAGAAGGAAGCGACGCTCGTGCGCGGGCCCTGCAACGGCGCGCCGCTGCTGCTCAACGCCGGCGGGAGCGGCTACTTCGTCATCGATTACTCGGCCGAGGAGCGCGCGGCCATCCGGGCCAGCCTCGGCAAAGTCACGCCGGAGGAGGAGATCGCCCTGCACGGCGACGAGTGGCTCCTCGTCCGCACCCTCCGCCGCGACGTCGGCGACTACCTGACGCTGGCCAACGCCCTGCCGCGTCCCGTGCCGCTCGACGTCGTCGAGTCGTTCGCCTCGAACCTGCAGTTCCTCGACGAGCGCGTCGTCACCGACGCCGACCGCGCGCAGTGGCAGGCCGCCGTGCGCGCGCTGATGCGCGATCAGGCGCCGGCGTCGTGGCGCGTGAGCGGCGCGGAGAGCGACGAAGCGCGCACGCAACGCGCCGCGGTGTTGTGGATGCTCGGCTTCATCGCCCGCGATCCCGACGTGATCAAGGACGCGCGTGCCATCGCCGAGACGGCCATCCGCCATCCCGACAGCGTCGACGGCGCTGTGGCCGATCGCGCACTCACGATCGCCGCCGCCTCGGGGAATCCGGCGCTCTTCGACCAGATCCTCACCGCGTCGGAGGAGACGGGAACGCCGCAGCTGCGCACGCGCTACCTCGCCCAGCTCGGCGCGTTCACCGATCCGAAGCTCATCGCC
>JBKOUP010000530.1:0-9678 GCA_046723495.1 Acidobacteriota bacterium | reverse complement strand
ATTACCGCCCCTTCGAGATCCTCGGCCGTCTCTACTATTCACAGGGCGAGTGGACGCAGGCGCACGAGGAGATCGGGCAGGCCCGCAAGCTCAATCCCTTCGATCGCGGGCTCGCCGAGATTGCCGGACGCATCGAGTTCGAGCGCAAGAACTTCGACAAGTCGCTCGACGCCTTCATCGATGCCTTTCTCCTTTCCACCGATCAGAAAGGCGACGCCACCGAGCCGGTGCGCCGCATGATCAACACTCTCAAGCGCATCGAGAACATCGAGGCGAAGGAGCTCAACGCCCGCATCAAGGAGCGCGTCGAGCAGTTGCAGATGGCCACGGAGCGCCTGGAGCTGCGCAAGGAGACGCTCTTCCAGGTCGAGCGGCGCGAGCTGCGCGAGATCCTCAACAAAATCACCCGCGACGCGGAGACGCGCGACAACCTCATTACCGTCTCCGCGGAGCTGCGCAAGCTCGGCGTCTTCCAGCACATGAAGGACGAGCAGCTGTTTCGTCTTTCGAAATTCGCGCGCGTCGAGACGCTGGGCAAGGGCGGCTACGTCTTCCGCGAGGAGGACCGCTCCATGGACTTCTACGTCGTCCGCGACGGCGAGATCGACGTCAGCAAGGCCACGCCGTTCGGCCCGCAGATCCTCGGCAAGCTCGGCCCGGACACGATCTTCGGGGAGATGAACTTCATCGACCGCACGCATCGCTCGTCCGACGCCATCGCCATGCAGCCGTCGGCCTGCTACACGTTCTCGTTCAGCGCCCTCGACCAGCTCATGGACGAGGACAAGGAGCTCGCCGTCGGCCTGCACTGGGCCTTCTGGCGCTCGCTGACGGTGAAAGTGCGCGACGCCAACGAGCAGCTCAAGCTTTTCTTCCAGGAAGACGCCAAGAAAGGCGGCGGTCGCAAGCGCGAAGGCGGCAAGCGCGAGACGCAGCAGGTCACGGTGAAGTCGGAGGAGAAGGTCGACCTCTTCCGCGAGCGGGGCCTCTCCGCCGGTGAAATGAAGCTGCTGGCCACGTTCTCGAGCGAGGAGAAGTTCCGCGAAGGGTCGATGATCTTCCGCGAGGGGGAGAAGGGCGACAAGCTCTACATCGTCCTCGACGGCCGCGTGCGCATCTCCAAGTTCATCCCCGGCGTGGGCGAGGAGGCCCTGGCCGTGCTCGACCGCGGCGACTTCTTCGGGGAGATGGCCCTCATCGACGATAAGCCGCGCAGCGCCGACGCCAAGGCGCACGACGGCGACGCCACGGTGCTGTCGATCGACCGGGCCACGTTGAACGAGATCCTGTCGATGGACCCGCACGCATCGCTGCAGTTCCTCAACCTGCTCTGCCGGATGATCAGCCGCCGCCTGCGCGAGATCAATGACAAGATCGTGCAGTGGAAGTACATGAGCGGCGGGTTCTGAGTTCTTAGTTCTTAAGTTCTTAGTTCTTAGGTTCTTAGGATTCCGGCCGGCCTCTCGCAAAGAACTAAGAACTAAGAACTAAGAACCTAACAACCTAAGAACCTAAGAACCTAAGACGGAGGCAAAGCACCAGTGATCCCCGCAGTCTTCGTCGCGATTTTTCTCGCGCTGTGGGGATTCTTCTACGTGGCCCTGCCGGCGCTGCGGCATGGAGCGCGCCTGCTGCCGAAGTCGATCGCGCGCGCGCAACAGCGCGACCCGGGGTATCTGCCGATCGTCGCCATCGTCATCGCCGGCGCGCTGCTGACGGCGTGGAGCGGCGACGCCTTCCTCGACATGGCCGAGCGCCTGCACGAGCAGCAGGGAAAACTCCACTTCGTCGACACCTACGTGCACGACGCCGCCGTGCAGCAGCGCACCGCCGGCGCGACGTCGTTCTTCGTCGTCATGACCACCGCCGGCGGCCCGCTCGGCATGGGCGCGGCCGTCACGATCGTCTGCATCGTCCTGCTCGTGCAGCGGCGCTATCGCTGGCTCATCTACCTCGGCGTGACAGCGGGCGGCGGCGGATTGCTGAACCTCGAGCTGAAGCATCACTTCGCGCGGACGCGTCCCGACGTCGCGGAGATGCTCCGCCGCGCCAGCGGGTTCTCCTTTCCGAGCGGTCACGCCATGGGCGCGACGATCGCCTGCGGCGCGCTCGCCTACCTGGCCATGCGCGCGCTGAAGTCGTGGCGGTGGAAGTCCGCCGCGATCGCCTTCGCCATCACCTTCGTCGCCGCTGTGGCCACCTCCCGCGTCTACCTCGGCGTGCACTGGATCTCCGACGTCGGCGCCGGCATCACCGCCGGCGCGGTGTGGGTGGCGTGCACGACGGTCGCGTACGAGGCGCTGCGCCGCATTCGCCTGTTGCGCGCCCTGCGTGACAAAAGTCACCGCTGATTGTTTGCGTGTACGCGATTTGCCGCCGCCGCCCGTCCGGTGCGCATGAAGATTCGATTCGTTGCCGCTCTCGCCCTCCTCATCGCCACCACGACGTTCGCGCAGCCGCGTGCCGCGCGCCTGGCCCGCTATCTCGACCTGACGCCCGACCAGGTCACGGCGTGGAAGCAGATCCACACCGACGCCGCCGCGACGATCCAGCCGCTGGCCGCCGCGCAGCGCGAAACGCGCCAGCAGCTCGAGGCCGCGCTGAAGGCGCCGTCGCCCGACCCCGCCGCCGTCGGCAAGCTGACCATCGTCCTCCACGCGACACGCGCGCAGATCCGCGCCGCGCGCGCCGCGGAGCGCGAGAAGTTCGCCGCCGTGCTCACGCCGGAGCAGAAAGCGAAATTGGATGACCTGAAAAAATTGCGCGGACGCTAGACGCCCCGCAACACGCCTCGGTCCTCCGCCCGCGACGGCGCGCGCTCGCCGTAGAGCCTGCGCACGACGTAGCCGATGCTCGTGGCGTCGAGCGCGTCGTGCGTGCACTCGCGGACGCGCGTGAAGAGATCGCCGACGGCGCGGTGCTCCTCGCCGGCGGCGATGTCGGGGACGGAGCGGTGCCACCCTTCGAATCCGAGGATGACTTCCTCGACGGTCATGCGGTCGGGATCGCAGGCGGGGACGAAGGCCGGCCACTCGCCGGGGATCTCCTTGAGCAGCTTCATGTCCTCCAGGCGGCGGAGGATGCGGCGCATCTGCGCGTCGGTGGTGCCGAACTGCTCGGCCAGGCGGTACGCCGACGGCGGGTCTTCGCGCTTGTCGAAGCGGCGGGCAATCTCCACGAGCGCGCGCATGGCGAAGTAAAGATCGAAGCGCGGCTCGTCCTCGATGCGCTGCGCCGTCGCGCGCAGCACGCCGTAGAGGTTCTGGTAGACGTAGCTGATCTCCACGCCGAGGAGGATGACCACCCACATGATCTCGATGGCGATCAGGAAGATCACCAGGAGGCCGATCGTGCCGTAGATCAGGTTGAAGCGGCCGTTGAAGAGGTGCCGCGCGTAAATGCCGAAGCCCCAGCGCACGAGCGTGAAGAGCGCCGTGGTCACGATCGCCCCCGCGGCCGCGGAGCCGAAGCGCACCTTCGCCGACGGCACCAGCCAGAAGAGCATGGCGAAGGCGATGAAGAGCACGACCACGGGAAAGATCTGGAAGATGATGTCGCGCTGAAAGAAGATGCGCAGGAAGCGGTTCTTCTCCAGCATGGCCGTGGTGGTGAAGGAGAAGCCCATCAGGATCGGGCCCCAGAAGAAGAGCATGGTGAAGGCCATGATCTTTTGCCGGTAGCCGCGGACGCTGCGCACCTTCCAGATCTGATTGATCGTCCCCTCGACGGCCAGGAAGAGCCGGAAGGCGACGATGATGAAGATGATGACGCCGAAGGTCGACGCCGCCTGGGCGTTCTCGGCGAAGCGCGCCACGTGATAGCTGATGATCGGCGACTGGTAGGGGATGATCGTGTTGAGGATCGTGTCGATCTGCGCCTGCAGGTTCGGGAAGAGGGTGCGGAACCAGCGCTGCAGCGACGAGGTGAAGGCCACGAGGAGGGGGATGAGCGAAAGAAGCGTCGTGTAGGCGAGCGAGGCGGCCCGGCTGGTGCCCTCGATCTTGTAGAACTCCAGCGTGACTTCGCGGACGAAGAGGAAGAACTCGACGGTGAGAACGCGCAGGCGGTGGCGGCCGTGGGCCTCGCGGCGGTAGAGCAGGACGGCCGGGTCGGTCAGCCATGACCAGACGATGGAGCGCGAGCGGGTAAAGCGGTCGCGCAGCGACACCCGGCGCTTTTCGGGAACGTCTGTCACAGCTCAACTATAGACGCAAGGCCCGGGCCGGGCGCACGCTGTGCGCCCCTACCTTGCATAGCAGATGAGCATGCCTGTCTTCATCCCCGAAGTCATCGAGCCCGATGAGGCGCTGCCGCCGGACCTCGTGGCGCTGCGCAAGTTCGCCTGGTTCATGGACGAGGCCGTGGCCATCCCCGGAACGAAGCGCCGCGTCGGCCTCGACGCCGGCCTCAGCCTGATCCCCGGCCTCGGCGAGATCGCCGGCGGCATCCTCTCCGCCTGGGTCATCGTCGGCGCGCTGCGCCACCGCGTGCCGCTGGCCCGCGTCATGCGCATGGTCCTCTACATCCTCCTCGACGTCTCCATCGGCTCGGTCCCGATCATCGGCACGATCTTCGACTGGCTCTTCGAGGAAAACGTCATCAACATGAAAGCGCTGCTGCGCTACCGCGACCGCTCCCGGCCGCCGCGTAGCGTGGCCGCCGTCGCCGGCGCGGCGATCGTCGTCGTGGTGATCATCGTCGTCGTGGCCCTGCTGATCATCGCCGGCCTCGTGGCCCTGGCAGTCTGGCTCATTCAGCAACGATGATTTTTCGCAAGCACAAGAAGCCGCGCTATCCGAGGCGCCGGACGTTGCCGATCATCCGGCGGCGGCTGCCGATGCGCTACCACATGAAGCACCAGTTCGGCGTGCGCGACATGGCCTTCCTGCAGACGATGCATGCGCTCACGGGCGCGCCGATGTCGACGGGCAACCGCGTGGAGATCCTGAAGAACGGCGTGGAGATCTTCCCGTCGATGCTGGCGGCCATCCGCGCGGCGCGGAAGACGATCAACCTCGAGTTCTACATCTACTGGGACGGCGAGATCGGGCGGCACTTCGCCGAGGCGCTGGCGGAGCGGTCGCGGGCTGGGGTGGCGGTGAAGGTGATCCTCGACGCCGTCGGCAGCGCGCCGATGTCGCGCACCCTCGTCGACTTCATGCAGCGCAACGGCGTCGACGTCGAGTGGTATCACCCGCTGCGCTGGTACACGCTCTCGCGCTTCAACCACCGCACCCACCGCAAGCTCCTCGTCGTCGACGGCGAGGCCGGCTTCTCCGGCGGCGTCGGCATCGCCGACGAGTGGCTCGGCGACGCCGACACGAAGAACCACTGGCGCGAGACGGTGGCGCGCGTCGAGGGACCGGTGGTGACGCAGATGCAGTTCGCGTTCATGGACAACTGGGTGAAGAGCCGCGGCGAGCTGCTGACGGGACTCGATTACTTCCCGGCCGTCGGCCCGCGCGGCACGCAGCTCGCCCAGGTGATCAAGTCGTCGCCGTCGGAGGGGAGCTCGACGGTGAAGCTGCTCTACATCGTCTCGATGGTCAGCGCGCGGCAGCGGATCTGGATCAGCAACGCCTACTTCGTCCCCGACAAGGACACGATCCGCGCGCTCGAAAGCGCCGTGCGCCGCGGCGTCGACGTGCGCGTGATCGTCCCCGGCGAGCTCGTGGACGTGCCGATCGTGCGCCAGGCCAGCCGCCTGCACTACGGCGACCTCCTCGACCGCGGCATCCGCCTCTTCGAGTACCAGCCGACGATGATGCACGCGAAGACGATGGTGGTCGACGGGATCTGGTCGACGATCGGCTCTTCGAACTTCGACGACCGCAGCTTCCGCCTCAACGACGAAGTGAACGTGAACATCTTCGACGAGGCCATCGCCGCGCGCATGGAGGCGATGTTCGAGGAGGACCTGGCGCGCTCGGAGGAGATCAAGATCCGGCCGTGGATGAAGCGGCCGCGGTTCTCGCGGGTGAGGGAGTGGATTGCGGGGGTGATCAAGCCGCAGCTGTAGCTCTTGGCTGTTAGCTCTTGGCTCTTAGGAATGCCGGCGCGCCCAAGAGCCAAGAGCCGCAGCTGTGAACGGGCTCTCAGCTGTCAGCTCTCGGCTCTCAAGGGGATGTGCCCGAGAGCTGAGAGCCGAGAGCCGAGAGCCAAGAGCTACTTCCGAATCCAGTCCGTATGCACGAACGGCGCATCCGCACCGCGATCGTTCCGCTGGTACGTGTGCGAGCCGAAGTAGTCGCGCTGCGCCTGCGTGAGGTTCTGCGGCAGGTTCGCGCTGCGGTAAGAGTCGAAGTAGGCCAGGCTCGCGCTCATGGCCGGGGCGGGGATGCCGTTTGCCTGCGCGTACGCCACCGCTCGGCGCCACGATTCCTGCGACTCCTCGACGCGGGAGTTGAAGTCGTCGTCGAGCAGGAGGTTGCGCAGCTTCGGGTCGCGCTCGTAGGCGCGCATGATCGAGTCGAGGAAGCGCGCGCGGATGATGCAGCCGCCCTTCCAGATGCGGGCCATCTCGCGCATGTTGATGCCCCAATTCCATTCGGCCGATCCGGCCTGGATCAGGGCCATTCCCTGCGCGTACGAGCAGATCTTCGAGGCGTACAGGGCGTCGTGCACGTCCTTGATGAACTGCGCGCGGTTGCCAGGCTGGAACGACTGCGGTCCCTTGATCACGTTCGACGCGGCGACGCGCTCCTCTTTCATTGACGAGAGCACGCGCGCGTCGATGGCCGCGGCAATCGTCGGGATCGGTACGGCCAGGTCGAGGGCGATCTGCGCCGTCCACTTGCCGGTGCCTTTCTGCCCGGCCTTGTCGAGAACTTTGTCGACGAGCGGCGCGCCCGTCTCGTCGTCCTTGACGCGGAAGATGTGCGCGGTGATCTCGATGAGGAACGACTCCAGCGGCCCCTTGTTCCACTCGTCGAAAATCTGCGCGAGCTCGTCCGCCCCCGCGCCGAGGCCGTTGCGCAGCATCTCGTAGGCCTCGGCGATGAGCTGCATGTCGCCGTACTCGATGCCGTTGTGCACCATCTTCACGTAGTGCCCGGCGCCGTCCGGGCCGACGTGCGTGACGCACGGCCCGGAGTCGCTCGTGGCGGCGATGGCCTCGAAAACGGGCTGGATCGCTTCCCACGATTCCTTCGAGCCGCCCGGCATCAGCGACGGGCCGTGGCGCGCGCCTTCCTCGCCGCCGGAGACGCCGGAGCCGACGAAGTGGAAGCCCTGCTGCTCGAGCCGCGCCGTGCGTGCCTGCGTGTCTTTGAACCAGGAGTTGCCGCCGTCGATGACGACGTCGCCCTTGTCGAGCAGCGGGGCGAGGCGGTCGAGCATCTCGTCGACCGGCGTGCCGGCCTTGATCATCATCATGATCCGGCGCGGCCGCTCCAGCGCGGCGCAGAACTCCTCGAGCGACTTCGTGCCGGTGAAGCGCTTGCCGGCGTTGTTGGCGAGGAAGTCGTCGACGGTCTGCGGCTCGCGGTTCCAGACGGCGACGGAGAAGCCGTGCTCCTCGATGTTGAGGGCGAGGTTCGAGCCCATGACCGCCAGGCCGATCATCCCGAACTGCGCGTCGCTCATGCCTTCACCATCTTCACGACTTCGGCGAGGCGCGCCAGGCCGCCATCGATGTCCGTGCCGAGGTCGATGCGCACGGCGCGGCGGCCGCGGGACTCGAGCGACTCGTAGTCGCCGATGGCCTGCGCGCGCGCCAGCGTGCCGAACGTGAATTTCTCGCCGGGAATCGGAATGTCCTCCGATGTGCCGACCATCTGGATGAAGATCCCGTTCGCGCCGCCGCCTTTGTGCAGCTGCCCGGTGGAGTGGAGGAAGCGCGGGCCGTAGCCGGTGGTCGTGGCGACGTGGAGCTCGCGGGCGATGCTCTCGCGGAGCCTGGCAATGATCGCATCGCGCTGCGGCGACGGGGCGATGTACTCGGTAAGGGCGACGTAGTCGCCGGACTTCGCGCCGGCGAGGAGCGCGCCGATCTTGCCGTTGGCCTCGGCGATCGGGACGAGGTCGGGATCGTCGAGCTTGCCGCTCGACTTGTACTCCGCGAGCAGGCGCTTGGTGTTGTCCTTCGACTCCTGAACGTTCGGCTGGTCGAAGGCGTCGATGCCGAGGAGCGCGCCGGCGATGGCGGTGGCGAACTCCCAGGTGAAGAAGATCTCGCCGAGGTCCTCGGCGTCGTTGAGGACGAGATCGACGACGGGGTGGCCGGCGTCGGTGAGCTCCTTCAGCCTGGCGACGTCGTCGGAGCCGCGCAGGCGGACGCAGACGAAAACGCGATCCTTGCCGTAGTCGGAGGCCTTGAGCGACGGCTCGCCGGCGACGGGGAGGATGCCTTTGCCTTCCTTCCCGGTCGACTCTGCGATGAGCTGCTCAATCCAGAGGCCGAGGGTGTCGAGCGGCGGGGGCGTGATGAGCGTGAGCTTGTCGCGGCCGTTGTTGGCGAGGCTGCCGAGAATCGTGCCGAGCATCGCCGCGGGATTCTTCTTCGGATCGGCGACGGTGGCGACGTGCGCGGCGTGCACGGCGCGGTCGACGAGGGCCTCAACGTCGTAGCCGGCGATGGCCGCGGGGACGAGGCCGAAGAGCGAGAGCGCGGAGTAGCGGCCGCCGATGTCGGGCGGATTGAGGAAGACGTGGCGGAAGCCGTCGCGTTGCGCATCGCGAACGAGCTGGGTGTCGGGATCGGTGACGGCGATGAAGTTCTGGCCGTTCTTCACGCGATCGTAGAAATAACGATGAAAGATTATCGGCTCAGTTGTCGTGCCTGATTTTGATGCAACAATAAAGAGCGTCCGCTGCAGGTTCAGCGACCGCTCGAGGTTGCGCACGGCCTCGGGGACGGTGGAGTCGAGGACGTTGAGCCGCGGGTATCCCGGTTTTTCGCCGAAGAGTCTTCGCGTGACCTCGGAGCAGAGGCTCGAGCCGCCCATGCCGAGGACGACGACGTCGTCGTAGTCGCCCTTCACGGCCTCGGCGAAGGCGCGCAGCTGCGAGACCTGCTTTTGCATCAGCTCCGGCACGGTCAGCCAGCCGAGGGCGTTGGCGATGATCTTTTTGTGGGCGTCGTCGTTCTTCCAGAGCGTCGCGTCCTTGTTCCAGACGCGGTCGACGAATTTCTCTTTCTCAACGCGCTTCGCAGCCTCGTCGACAACCGGCTGCGAAGCGCCTAGGTGTGCGGATTGCCGGTCGATGAGCCCGCGCGTGACAGCGTCGCGGCGGGCTTCGATCGTCATCATCAGCGAGTCGAAGGAGGCGTCGAACGACTTCACGCCCTCCTCGGTGAGCTGATCGCAGATGGCTTTGAGGCTGAAGCCCTTCTCCTCGAAGTTGCGCAGCGCCGCGGTGGCGCCGTCGAGGTCGTCCTCGATCGTGACGCGCACCTTGCCGTGGTCCTTGAAGGCCTCGTACGTCGCCGGCGGGACGGTGTTGACCGTCTGCGGCGCGATCAGCGACTCGATGTAGAGGACGTCGCTGTATTTCTTGTTCTTCGTTCCGGTCGAGGCCCACAGCGGCCGCTGCACGGCGGCGCCTTTTTCTTTGAGCTTCGCGAAGCGCTCGGTGCCGAAGGTCTTCTTCCAGAGCTGGTAGGCGACCTTGGCGTTGGCGATGGCGATCTTGCCGAGGAGCGCGGTCTCGCCCTTCGCTTCCATGGCGTTGTCGGCC
>JBKOUP010000409.1:0-2307 GCA_046723495.1 Acidobacteriota bacterium | reverse complement strand
ACGCCGTCTTCAGCGGCAGGGCGAAGTCGTCGTCGGCCTGGCGCGCGCGCTCGCGCAGCCACGACCCGATCCTCGGCGGCTCGCAGCGGACGAAAAGCTCCGCCGCCGAATGCACGGCCGCGCCTTGCGCCTGCAGGCGGCGCACGGGATCGTCGTGATCGTCGAGTCCGTCGTGGAGACCGCGGATCGCGGCGCGGCGGAAGCCGAGCGTGGCGCCGTGGTCCGGCAGGGAGTCGACCGCGCGGTGGACGAGGATCCGCCCGGCGTCGATGCCGCCCCACCACGGCAGCGGATCGCAGTAGTCCTGCGGCTCGACGATCTCGTGCGTGTCGAGCAGCGCGCACATCGCTTCGATCGTGGCCGCTTCGTGGCGCACGCGCCCGTTGGCGACGATGATCTTCTCGCACCTGGCGACGTCGAGCGCCGCGCGCAGCGGATCGACGGCACCGCTGAGCGCGCGGTGGCGCGGCAGCGGCGCAAGGTGGCGGCCGACCCAGCGGAGAACGCGACGGTTGCGGTCGAACGACGGCGTGTCGTCGACGACGATGACCTCGCAACCGCTGACGGCAATCGAGGAAAGGTAGGCGGCGAAACTGCGCAGATCGCCCGCCGCCGCCGTGGCGTCCTCATGGACGACCACGTAGGAGCATCGCTGGTCTCTCATGACGTCGTTTCGAGAAAGCGATTGGTGTGCCACCGGCACGCTCATTGCCGTGTCTGGCACCGGTGAAAATCTGGCCGGGTGCGGCGTATCCGCTGGGCGCCACGTACGACGGCTCGGGGACGAACTTTTCCGTCTTCTCCGAGGCCGCCACGCGCGTGGAGCTCTGCCTCTTCGACGAGGACGGCGTGCAGAGCTGCGTCGACCTTCCGGAGACCACCGGCTACATCTGGCACGGCTACCTGCCGAACGTCGGGCCCGGGCAGCGCTACGGCTATCGCGTCCACGGCGCGTGGGATCCGGACGCCGGACTGCGCTGCAATCCGTCGAAGCTGCTGCTCGACCCGTACGGCAAAGCGGTCGACGGCGGCGTGCAGTGGGACGAAGCGGTCTTCCCCTACTTCTTCAACGACGAGAATTCGAAGAACGAGATCGACAGCGCGCCCTTCGTGCCGAAGTCCGTCGTCATCAATCCGTACTTCGATTGGGGCAACGACCGTCCGCCGCGCCGGCCGTGGCACGAGACGGTCATCTACGAGACCCACGTCAAGGGCATCTCCGAGCGCCATCCGCAGGTGCCGGAGTCGCAGCGCGGCACGTACGCGGGGCTGTCGAGCTCCGCAATCGTCCGCCATCTCAAGACCCTCGGCGTGACCGCGGTCGAGCTTCTGCCGGTGCACCAGTTCATCCACGACAAGGACCTCGTCGATCGCGGTCTGCGCAACTACTGGGGCTACAACTCCATCAGCTATCTGGCCGCGCACAACGAGTACTCCTCGGGCGGGCAGCTCGGGCAGCAGGTGCAGGAGTTCAAGCAGATGGTGAAGACGCTGCACGGCGAGGGCATCGAAGTGATCCTCGACGTCGTCTACAACCACACCGCCGAGGGGAACCACCTCGGGCCGATGCTGTCGATGAAGGGCATCGACAACCTCGCCTACTACCGCGTCGTCGCCGACAACCCGCGCTATTACATCGACTACACCGGCACCGGCAACAGCCTGAACATGCGCCACCCGCACGTGCTGCAGCTGATCATGGACTCGCTGCGCTACTGGGTGGTGGAGATGCACGTCGACGGCTTCCGCTTCGATCTGGCCGCCGCGCTCGCGCGGGAGCTGCACGACGTCGACCGCCTCAGCGCGTTCTTCGACATCATCCAGCAGGACCCGGTGATCTCGCAGGTGAAGCTGATCGCCGAGCCGTGGGACGTCGGCGAAGGCGGCTATCAGGTCGGCAACTTTCCGCCGCTGTGGTCGGAGTGGAACGGCAAGTTCCGCGACACGGTGCGCGATTACTGGCGCGGCACGGACCAGACCCTCGGCGAGTTCGCGAACCGCCTGACCGGGAGCTCCGACCTCTACGCGCTGACCGGCCGCCGGCCGTACGCGAGCATCAACTTCGTCACGGCCCACGACGGCTTCACGCTGCGCGATCTCGTCTCGTACAACGAGAAGCACAACGACGACGACGGCGGCACCGACGACAACCGCTCCTGGAATTGCGGCGCCGAGGGGCCGACGGACGATCCAGCCGTGCTCGAGCTGCGCGCGCGGCAGCGGCGCAACTTCCTCGCCACGATGCTCCTGTCAGAAGGCGTGCCGCTGCTGCTCGGGGGCGACGAGTTCGCGCGCAGCCAGCAGGGC
>JBKOUP010000118.1:0-4000 GCA_046723495.1 Acidobacteriota bacterium | reverse complement strand
GTCGGGCACGTTCCAGAGGTGGCTGACTTCGTGGTACACCTCGTGGAGTTTCTTCGGATCCTTGAACGCGCTGGCCCGCTGGATGATCGTCGTGACGTCGGCCTGCGATCCGAATCCCTCGGGGATCTCGATGAACGTCAGCGAGGGCGAGCCGGGCAACGGACCGAACCAGGCCGTGAACAGCTCCATCGACTTCCGCGTCGCGGCCGCGTCGCTCTCCGCGCCTGCCTTGTCGCCCGGCAGGTAATCGATGCGAATCGGCCCGACGGATAGCTCGCCGTACTTCGCGATGGCGAAGTCCATCCGCCACGACGGCCGGATGCTCGAGAACGTGTACACGGCGCGTTCGCCGTTCGCCGTCACACCGTCGAGGTGCCCGCCGTTCGCGACGACGAGGTCCTTCGGCACGTCGATGCGCGCGGTGTACGTGAACTCCGGAAACGGCACGCGCCGGTTCGTCGCGCGCGAAGGGACGCGTGCCACCGGATAGGCGAAGGCGTCGAGGCGGATGATCGTGAACTCCGGATCGATCTTGTCCTTGACGTAGAGCATTCCCGTCTCGGAGTAGCCGAGGAGCGGCCCTTCGTATTCGATGTCGACGGCCGTCCTGGCCTGCGGCGCCAGCGGCTCCGGCAGCGCCACGACGACGGAATTGACCTGCAGCTTCGGATCGTCCACGAAGGTCGTGACGTTCTGCGTGAACGTTCCGGCCTTCGTCACCTTGAGCGTGCGGTAGAGGATGAACGACGCCTCGCGCATTGGCTCGGACGACTGGTTCTGCAGCTCGATGTGCGCTTTCCCATGCAGCGCCTCGGCGGCGTAATCGACGGACAGCGTGAGGTCGTAATGCGTGGGAGCGAGAATGGAGGTGGCGATCAACGCGGCGGCGGCGAGCATTGGACGACTCTATCCCCATGGCACGTATCTCGCCGTAAGATGCGACACGTGCGAACGTTCGACGAAGACGACGACACCGACGATCTCGATCGCACGCTTTCCATGCGGCGCGTGGCCGAGCCGACCACGTTCACCGATAAGCGCGGCACCCAGGAGCGCCGGCAGTCGTCGAACTGGCGGATCCTTCTCATCACCGTCGTCGTCATCGCCATCCTCTACCTGGCCAAGCCGGTCGTCGTTCCGGTCGCGCTGGCCATCCTCTTCGCGTTCCTGCTGAGTCCGATCGTTTCGATCCTGGAGCGCACCTTCCTGCGCCGCACCGCGGCCATCGTGCTCTCCGTCGGCATCGCCGTCAGCGGCCTCGGCCTCGGCGGATGGTGGATTTACACGCAGTTCAACGCCGTGGCCAAGGAGTTCAACGAGAGCGCGGCCCTGCACCGCGTCGAGCAGCGCCTGCGCATCCTGCGGCGCAGCTCCACCGGTCTGGCCGTCTTCGAGCGCTTCGAACGGACCCTGCAGCGCGTCACCCAGCCCGCCCAGCCGGCGGAAAAGCCGCTCACCGTGCGCGTCGTCGAGGACACCAGCCTCCGCGACCGCTACCGCAACCTGGCGCCGACGATCGAAGGCGTCGCGGCGATCTTCCTCGTCATCGTCCTCGTCTTCTTCCTCCTGCAGGACCGCGAGCAGTTGCGCGACAAGATGCTGCGCCTGGCCGGACGCGCGCACCTCACCGTGACCACGCAGGCCATCGGCGAGACCTCCGACCGCATCAGCCGCTACCTGCTGACGTTCGCATTGCTGAACCTCGGCTTCGGCACGCTCATCTTCCTCGGCCTCTTGCTCCTCGGCGTCCCGCACGCGTTGCTGTGGGGCGTGATCGCCGGACTGATGCGCTTCGTTCCGTACGTCGGCGCGATCTTGAGCGCGGCGCTGCCGACGTTCCTCGCCCTGGCCGTCTTTCCGAACTGGTACGTCCCCCTCGCCGTCCTCGGCCTGTTCGTTCTGAGCGATCAGCTCATCGGCGGCTTCGTCGAGCCGATCGTCGTCGGCCACCGCGTCGGCATCTCGCCGATCGCGCTCCTCGTCTCGGCGATTTTCTGGGGCTGGCTGTGGGGCCCGGTCGGCCTGCTCCTGGCCACGCCGATCTCCGTCTGCCTCACCGTCGGCGGCGAGTTCATCCCGGCCCTGCGCATCTTCTCGATCATGTTCGGCGCCGAGGATCCGCTGGAGGGGTATCTCAGCTTCTATAACCGCCTTCTGCTGCGCGACCGCACCGGCGCCATCGCCATCGCCGACCGCCACGCCGAGACCGACACGATGGAGGAGATGTTCACCGATCTCTTCATCCCCACGCTGACGTTCGCGCAGGAGGAGCTCGACCGCAAGCGCATCTCGCCCGCGCACGACCACTTCGTCAAGGACGTGATCCGCGAGCTGATCATCCGCTTCGGCGACCGCAACGCCGGCACCCCCGATCCGGAGCGGCACATCGTGGCCGTCTCCGTCGCCGGCGAGCGCCTCAGCCTCGGCACGCTGATGCTGACGCAGCTCTTGCGCGAGGAAGGCTACTCGATCGACTACTTCACCGATCTCCCCGACCAGGAGCTGATCGCGTTCATCAACGAAGTGCGCCCCGAGGCCGTGTTCGTGTCGTGCACGAACCCCGACCACCTCGACGCCGGCTACCTGCTGCTGCAGCTCATCGCCGGTAACTTCCCCGACCTGACCATCGTCGCCGGCGGCTCCGCGTTCGCGCGCGAGCGGCAGAAGACCCTCGCCGCCGGCGCGACGTACGTGCCGGCGTCGCTCGGCGAGGCGAAGGAAGATTTCCTCTCGCGGCGGAAAGCGGCGCGCAAGCGGACGAGCCGCTCGATCACCTTCAGCGGGACGCGCTTCCGCGTTCCGCCGCCGGCGTAGCTACCCCGGCGGCCAGCCGAAGTTGCGCCCCCCCAGCAGATGGAAGTGGATGTGGAAGACCGTCTGCCCGGCGGCCTCGCCGTTGTTGGCGACGACGCGGTAGCCGTCGGTCTCGAGGTGCAGATTGCGCGCGATCTGGGCGACGCGGTGCAAGGTCATGCCGACGACCGGCGCCTCGCTCTCGTCGAGCGTGTCGAGCGAGGCGATGTGCCGTCGCGGCACGACGAGGACATGCGTCGGCGCCTGGGGGTTGATGTCGTGGAAGGCCACGGCCACGTCGTCCTCGAAGACTTTCTTCGCCGGGATCTCGCCGGCGACGATGCGGCAAAACAGACAACGGTCATTTCCGGCCATGGTGCGCGGATGATACGACGACGCGCGGAATTTCGGCGAGGTCGGGGATGACGGCGTCGACGCGCTCGCGAATCGCGTCGAGCTGCCCGTAGCCGATCTCGATGATGGCCGGGATGCCGCTGCGCAACAACTGCTCGATGACTTCGGTGCCGCGCGGCCCGGGGGTGAGGGCGGCGCGCGGCTCGTACGTGACTTCGACCTGCAACGTCGGGATTTCTCCCTCGGGGATGTACGGCGGATTCGAGACGATGAAGTCGGCGTCGCGCACGGCATGCAGCAGATCGCTGGCCGCGAAGGCGACGCGCGCGCCGAGGCGGTCGCGGTTGCGCTTGGCTACGGCGATCGCGGCGACGGAGACGTCGACGCCGATCACGCGCAGGTCCGGCCGCTCCAGCGCGAGCGAGACGGCGATGCAGCCGCTGCCTGTGCCGGCATCGACGACGCGCGCGCCGCGCGGCACGCGCGCGACCGCCTGCTCGACGACGATCTCCGTCTCCGGACGCGGGATGAGCACGCGCTCGTCGACGAGGAACTCGCGGCCGTAGAAGTCGGCGCGGCCGCGGATGTACTGCAGCGGCTCGCCCGCCAGGCGGCGCGCGAGCTGCGGCGCGATGATGTCAGGATCGACATCGGCTTCGCCGTGCGCGAAGAGCCAGGCCGCGGAGCGGCCGAGGGCGTCGGCCAGCAGCACGTCGACGTCGCGGGGGTTGACGCCGCGTGCGGCTGCATCGATTCGAAGGTCAGCGAGTTTCGTCATCCTGAGCGAAGTGAAGGATCTCAAGCTACGTAGCACGAGATGCTTCGCTTCGCTCAGCATGACAAGGGATACGTC
>JBKOUP010000167.1:0-13583 GCA_046723495.1 Acidobacteriota bacterium | reverse complement strand
AGGCCGACGAGGACGACGCGGCTGCGGTCCTGCTCGCGGCGCTCCGGATCGCGCGGCGCGAGCTCGAGGTAGTCGCGCACGAGCTGCGTGTGCTCCTCGGGCGGCAGGACGTTGCCGGCGCGCAGGACGAGGTAGACCTCGGAAAGCGGGTAGATCCACGGCGCGGCGCTGCGGGCCTCGTAGAGCGCGCGGATGGCGGCGCGATTCTCGTTGTAGACGGCGATCGACTTCCGCAGATCGTCGTCGGAGATGGTGCGGCCGGCCAGGCGCGCGAAGTCGTCGCGCAGCGTTTCCAGCTCGCGCCGCCAGTACGCGCCGCCGACGCCGGCGTCGAAGTTCTGCGGCACGTCGACGTAGTGCACGTAGCGGTTCGGGAAGAGCATCGCCCACATGCCGGAGAGGTTGCGGATCACGTCGCAGATCGACGGGAAGAGCATGCCGTCGAGGACGTCGAGGCGGTGCGAGAGCGCCAGCTCGATCGTGGAGCGGGGGATCCGGCAGATGTAGCTCTGAAAAAAAGCGTCGCCGCGGATGATCTCCAGCCGGTCCCCGCCGCCGACGACGCCGACGGGAAGCATGCCCGCGGCGTGGATCAGCTCGCGCGGGACGTAGATGGGCATGTGCCCGATGGCCTTGCCGCCGGTGCGCCGCTTCCAGTCGTGAACGGCGGTGAGGTCGATGTCGTCGTAGAGCGCGCGGCCGCGGGCTACGAGGTCACCGACGTCGCCACCCACGGCGCCACCTCCTCGATCAGCTCCTCGCTCCACTTCGCCCCCTCGGCCAGGCGCCGGCGCAGCTTGATGAAGTCGATCTCGCGCTGCTGCTTCGTCCCGTAGTGGAAGGCCCGGAAGCCGGCGTTGGCCTCGGTCATCATGTTCAGCGAGAGCCAGGCGCGGTTCGACTCGCGGTTGCGGTCCCAGTGCTCGAGCTTGTGCTTGCGGATCGACTCGACCGTCTTCGTCAGGCAGTCGGGCATCGTGTAGAGGAGCTTCGTGGCCAGCTCGTCGACGGCCTCATCGAGCAGCGTCAGGTCGACCGTGCCGCCGGCCAGCAGGGCCTTGCCCTCGTCGCGGGCGCGGCCCGTCTTCGGCTCGCCGAGGATCATGCGGCCGAACTCGTCGAGATTGCGGTTCGTGACGACGAGCGGGTTGGCGGTCCACTGCCCGTCGACGCGCAGCGCCGGAACGATCTGCGTCAGCCCGCCGAAGGCGTAGAAGCGGTGCGCGCTCCACGGCTCGCACAGCGTCGCGCTCATCATGGCCCGCTCGGCGCCGACGAAGAGCGGGAGGAAGTCGGTGGCGCCGCCGTCGGGGGCGGAGCCGTGCTTCGGGCCGGCCTGCGAGAAGAGGGCGAGGTCGCTGGCCAGCGAGAAATCGCAGGCCATCCCGATCTCCTGTCCGCCGCCGACGCGCATCCCGTTCACGCGGCAGATCACCGGTTTGTCGCACTGCAGGATCGCCGTGACCATGTCGTTGAAGAGGCGCATGTACTGGCGGTATTCGCCCGGCCGCCCGGCGTACTCCTCGGCGTACTCACGGGTGTTGCCGCCGGCGCAGAAGGCCTGCGTCCCCGCGCCGGTGAAAATGACGGCGACGGCGGCGCGGTCGTTCGACACCGCGCGGAACGCGGCGATGACCTCGGAGATCATCGCCGTCGTGTAGCTGTTCAGCTCCTTCGGGTTGTTCAGCGTGATCCAGACGTTGTGCAGTCCGTCGACAGGCTTGCCGTTCTTGTCGAAGACGGCGCGTTGCGAAGTCAGAACGTTCATTGCGGCCTCACGATGGCGCGGCGTTTGATCTCGTGCCGTGTTTCGAACAGGTGCGGCAGCTCGCTGAGCAGGTGCCGCTCGACGTACGGCTCGATCGCGATTTTCTTTTCCAGCACGAGCTTCAGAGCGGGCGGGTAATTCGCCGGCGCGCAGCCCCAGTTGCCGCGCGCCGTGGCGTCGAAGGCCATGAGGTTCGACAGGCGGATCTCGACTTTTTCCGCGGTGTAGCCGACCACGGCGAGGTAGGCGCCGAAGTCGAGCAGCCCCCACGCCGTCTGCTGCCCGGCGGCGTTGCCGCTCATCTCGAAAATCTTCCAGCCGACGCGGCCGCGCCCGCTCTCGCGCGCCAGCCCGCGGATGGAGCTCTTCATCATCTTGACGTCGCTGTTTTTCGGATTGAGCGCGAGCGCGGCGCCGTGCTGCTTCGCCAGCGCCAGGCGATCGTCGTCGACGTCGATGGCCACCACGGTCGCGCCGAAAGCCGCGGCGATCTGCACGCCGAAGCCGCCGATGCCGCCCGCGCCGACGACGATGACGAGATCGTCGACGCCGACCTCGGCGCGCGTCATGGCCTCGAACGGCGTCGTCACCGCGTCGGCAACGACCGAGAGCATGTCCAGCGTCAGGCCGTGCGGGAGGACGTCGGGAACGGCGCAGAGCCCGCGCGCCGGCACGACGACGTGGCTGGCGAAGCCGCCGTCGCCGTCGTTGCCGGGCATGAACTGCTTGCGGCAGATCGTCGGCCGGCCGGCCAGGCAGGCCTCGCACGCGCCGCAGGGGATGACCGCGGGGACGACGACGTTCCTGCCGAGCCACTCGGCCGCTTTTCCGCCGGCGTCGACGACGTTGCCGGCGATCTCGTGGCCGAGGATGAGCGGGAGCGGATGCCGCGTCGGGACGCCGTCGTAGGCGTAGCCGAGGTCCGTGTGACAGAGACCGCAGCCGGCAACCTCGACGACGACGTCGTCCGCGGCGGGGACGAGCGGCGGCAACTCGACTTCGGTGAGCGTGCCGGCCGCGGAGGTGAGGCGGTAGCCGTGGGCACCTTCAACGCGCATACGGGATGGTCCCGTCACGCACGAACGTGAGGCCATGATTTGCGTCACACGGTGGTGTGACGGCGCGCTATCCTTTATTTATAGGCGTGCTTCTCACCGCGCCTACGTTTCAGTCGTACCGCGCGTCGCCCCACGCCAGGAGCGGATAGAAGATCGGCGGAACGAAGATCATGCCGAGGGTGAAGCCGGCGCCCTTGCCGAAGCGCTTGGCCAGCGCGAAGAGCGCGATCAGCCCGACGACGATGCCGACGAGCGGGATGAGCATGAGAAGAATCCACCACATCGGCTTCCCGGCGATCTTCAGCATGACCAGGGCGTTGTAGATCGGAACGATGGCCGCCCACCCCGGCTCGCCCGCTTTCTCGAAAATGCGCCACCACGCCGCGATCATCAGCAGCATCATGGCCAGTTGCACGGCGACGAGCGCCGCGATCACCCACGGCTCGACCGGAAATTGATTGCTCATGGAGAGATGGTACACAGAACGCCTTCGTGATCCGAGTACTCATCGAGGCGGGTATTGCGGATCAGCTGCGCCGTGCCGTCGCCGAGGGCGCCGTGAACGAAGACGTAGTCGAACCAGTCGGAGGTCAGCTTTCCATCCTCGAAATTCGTCCCGCACTGGCACTGCTGGCGCGCGTCCGTCGTCGCATCGCGCCAGCCATGCCCGGTGAGCCAGGCGTACACGCCGTCGTCCGGCCTGGTGTTGAAGTCGCCGGCGACAATGGCGTCGCCGTCGCCGAGCGCCGCGGCGAGCTGCTGCACCTGGGCGAGACGAACATCCTCGTAGTGATGATTGTGGTCGGGATACTGCGCCTGCAGGTGGGTGACGGCGATGCGGAATGCTCGTCCGCCGGCGTCGTGGGCGTCGCCGATCACGAAGCCGTTGCGGACGTAGCTGTCGCCCTCGTTCAGCCGCCGCGGCGACGCGCGCGCGTAGCGGACGAATTTGACGTCGTCGACGCGCCATCCCTTCGTCGTGTCCCAAAGCAGGAGCAGGCCGCCGGGCCGGAACGGGCCGCGGTTTCCGCAGCACGATGCGTAGCCCATCGGCGCGAGGGTGTGGCGAATCGCCGACGCTCCGCCGGACGTCCACACCTCCTCGAAGGCGATGAAGTCGGGCCGCTCGCGCGCGACGACCGCCGCGATCCGCGGAAGGCGCTCGCCGAACCCGGTGAAGGGGATGCCGCGGACGTTCCACTGCAGCACGCGCAGCGGCGCCGGTGCCGGCGTCGTCGTGACGATGGCCAGGAAGGCGGCAACGATCAGCGACTCGAAGCCCACTGCAGGTAATCAATCACCACGCCAGCTTCCGCCGGGGTCATGCGGAAGTTGGGCATCTGGCGGCGATCGATTGACGCATTCGGCGGATGCTGCAGGAACGCGAGCATGGACGAGCGCGCCACGGCCGCGTCGCCGCCGGCGCGGCCGAGAAAGCGGCTCCAGGCGCGGGTGATGTCGGGACCATACGTGGCGCCGCTGCCGAGGATGGTGTGGCAATCGGTGCAGCGATACTTTTGCGTCACGGCGCGGCCCGCGGTCACGCTCACCGACGGTGGCGCGACCAACGCCTGGGGCGGCATCCGCGTGCTGACGAAGAGCGTCGCCGCGGCCGCGGCGAGCACCGCGACGGCGATCGCGGAGGCGCGGAACATGCCGCCATTATGCGGCAGGCCTTGCACTTGCATTGCGCAAAGCGGTGACCAGTCTGCCCCGCATTCTCATTGTCGAAGACGATCTCGCCATCCGCGGCATGCTCGCCGCCGCCCTCGGCCGCGAAGGCCTCGCCGTCGACGGCGCCGGCGACGGCCTCGTCGCCCTGGAGATGCTCGCCACGGCGAGCTACGCCGTCATCGTCGTCGACCTCATGATGCCCCGCATGGACGGCTTCGCCTTCCTCGAGGCCTTCCGCAAGCTCGAGCTCGCTCTGCGCCCGCTCATCTTCGTCATGACCGCCTATGACGATGCCGCGCTGCTCAAGCTCGACGGCGCGGTCGTGCACGGCTACCTGCGCAAGCCGTTCGACCTCGAGCAGGTGGTGAAGATCATCCGCGACGCCGCCGAGACGCTGCACGGCAACGAGCAGCGGCGCATCGCGGCCGACGACGCCGCGGCGCTCTCAACCGACGCGGTGCGCGACGCCTGCTGAGCGCAGCATCGCGTAGATCGCCGGCGTCACGACCAGCGACAGCATCAGGGCGAAAAGCAGCCCGCCGATCACGCAGATGGCCAGCGGCTGCAGCAGCTCCGCCCCCGAGCCGAGGGCCAGCGCCAGCGGGAGCATGCCCAGCATGGCCGCGAGCGAGGTCATGAGCACGGGGCGGAAGCGGCGGCGGCCGGAGCTGCGCAGCGCGGTCTCGAGGTCCTCGCCGGCGCGGAGATGTTCGTCGACCGTGTCGAGCATGAGGCCTTGCCGGTTCAGTCCGGGAGGAGCGCGAAAAAATACAGGCGGCTCAAACGAGCCCGTGAAGGATCGCGTACGAGATGATCTCCGCGTTCGAGCGGAAGCCGGTCTTCTCCAGGATGCGCGCGCGGTAGGTGCTCACGGTCTTGACGCTGATGTTCAGGGTCTCGCCGATTTCGCCGGCGGTCTTGCCATCGGCGATGAGGCACAAGACTTCGAGCTCGCGCGCGGAGAGGCGCTCGTGCGGGGTCAGGTTGCCGCGAACGAGATCGGCGGCGAGCTGTTCGCCGACGGCCTCGCTGACGTAGCGCCGGCCCGCGGCCACGCGCTCGATGGCCGCGAGCAGCTCCTCGGGGAGGGCCTCTTTCTCGATGTACCCCGACGCGCCGGCGCGCAGCGAGCGCACTGCGTACTGCCGCTCCGCATGGTTGCTGAGCATCAGCACCGGCAGAGCCGGGAACTCCGCACGGATCGGCGCGAGGAGATCGATGCCGTTGCGGTCCGGAAGAGAAACGTCGAGGACGAGGACGTCGAAGGCCTCGCGGCGCAGCGCCGGCAACACGTCCGCGGCGCGCGGAGCCTCGGCGGCCACGCGCCAGCCGGCCCGCAGCATCACGATCTGCTGCAGGCCGCGCCGGATGAGGCAGTGATCATCGGCGATCAGGATCTTCATCGCGCACGCTGACAAAGACACGCGTTCCGCCGCCATTGACGCGCTCGATGACGACGGTGCCATCGAAAGTGAGAATGCGCTCCCGGATACCGATCAGTCCAAGCGCGTCGGCGTGGCGCAGCTCCTCGTCGGTGATGCCCCGGCCGTTGTCGCGCACTTCCGCTTCGATCGACCCTTCGCGCCGCTCGACGCGGACCTCGACGCGGGTCGCGCCGGAGTGAAGGGCCACGTTCGTCAGCGCCTCCTGGATGATGCGGTAGAGCGCCGTGGCCCGTGCCCCTTCGACGGCAATCCCCGGCGGCCGGATCGACAGGGAGACCTGGCAACCGCTGCGGCGGGCGAAGCTCTCCACTTCGTGCCCGACGGCCGCGGCGAAGCCGAAATCATCGAGCACGGCCGGGCGAAGCTCCCGGGCCAGGCGGCGTGCGGTCTCGTGGGTCTCGGCAATGAGACCGCCCATCGACTCGGTGCGCGCCTCCGCGGCGGCGATGTTGCCGTCGCGCAGCTGGCCCCGCAGGAGATGGAGGTCCATCTGCAGGGCGGTGAGGCGCTGGCCGAGGTCGTCGTGAATCTCGCGGGCGAAGCGGCGGCGCTGGTTCTCCTGGATCTGGTTCATGGCCGCGGAGAGCCGGCGCAACTCTTCGCGCGACTCGCGCAGCGCGGCCTCGTCGCGGCGCTTCTCGGTGACGTCGAAGCCGAGGGTGACCACGCCGGCGATGTTCCCCTCGGCGTCGCGCAGCGGTTCCATCCGGTTCTCGTAGATGCGCCCTTCCCACGCGTACTCGAATTGTGCGGACACGCCGGAGAGCACGGTGCGGGCCGTCCGGACCGGCAGCTCGTCGCTGCCGCCGACGACCTCGGCGAGCGTGCGCCCGACGAGCACGACCTCGGGCGGAAGCGCGGCCAAACCGCGGCCTTGCGCCGAGGTCAAGACGAGGTTCGTGTCCAGCGTGGAGACGATGGCCGGGATCTGTTCGACGATCAGCCGCAGGCGCTCCTCACTGTCGGCGAGGTGCGCCTCGGTCGCGCCGCGGGCGATGGCAGCGGCGTACATGGTCGCGATGGCATCGATGCCGTTGCGCGCCGATTCCGGAAAGGGTTGCTCGCGCGCGTACGCGGCGAGGACGCAGAGGCGGCCTCCGCAGTCGAGCGCGATCGCGATCTCTTTGCCGCGCACCACGGCGCCGCCGCTCGCCAGCGCCTGGGCCGCGACGGACGAGCCGCGCGCCGGAATCGACTCCGGCGCCGCGCCGCGCGGCACGGGGAAGCGCTGCACGACCTCGAGCGATGCCCCGTCGGCGCTGAGGACGAGGAGCTCGGCGCGCTCCGCCTCCAGTCCCGCGGCCAGGTACGAAAGCGCCTCCGCGGCGAGCAATTCCGGATTGCGCTCGGAGATCGCCCGGTGAGCAAATGCCGCCACCGCCGCGTTCAGCAATTCCCATCTCTCCCCGTGAAAAGGAGTGTGGAGACTGGAACTTTTAGTGCTCGTGATTTGGGTCACTAATGAGTGACTTTGGGGAGGAATTCGGTCACGGCAACCGCACGATGAACGTCGCCCCCCGCCCGACCTCGCTCTCCACCTCGATCGAGCCGTGGTGTTGCAGGACGATGTGCTTGGTGATGGCCAGGCCGAGGCCCGTGCCGCCGGTCTCGGCGGAGCGACTCTTGTCGACGCGGTAGAAGCGGCGGAAGATCTTCTCCTGCTCGTTCGCGGCGATCCCTTCGCCGTAATCGCGGATGCGGACCTCGGCGCCGCTGCCGCGCGCGGCCACGTCGATCTCGATCGGCTTCGCGGCGCCTCCATACTTGATGGCGTTGTCGATCAGGTTGGACAGCGCCTGCTGGAGGCGCAGGGTGTCGGCTTCGACGAACACGTTCTCGCCGGAGACGGCGAACGCGGCGCGGTCGGCGAAATCCTCGCAGAGATCGTCGACCAGCTTGCGCAGGTCGATGCGCTGGCGCGTCAGCAGGAGGTCGCCCGACTCGATGCCGCTCAGCTCCGAGAGATCATCGACCAGGCGCTCCAGGCGCAGCAGCTGCCGGGACATGATCCTGCGCAGCTGCCTCCCCTCGCTCTCGGTGAGATGCTCGAGGTTCTCGTGCGTCTCCACCGCGGAGCGCAGGCCGGCCAGCGGCGTGCGAACCTCGTGCGAGAAGTCGGAGATGAAATTGCGGCGGATCGACTCCAGGCGCTCCAGGCGCGTCACGTCGATGAACAGCGCGACGACGGCGATCTCCTCGGCGGCCAGCGGGAGCGTGCGCACCTCGATCGTCGTGTTGCGCGTCGTGAAGCGCTCCACCGACGACTCCCCCGCCAGGGCGCGGTCGACGGCCTCGAACACCGCGGCCACGCGCACGACCTCGCCCATCGGCTTCCCCGCGGCGTCGTGGGCGTCGAAGAGCTCCGCGAAGCGGCGGTTCACCAGGACCACGCGCCGCTCGCGGTCCACGGCCAGCAGCCCCTCGGCCAGGCCGTCGAGGATCTCCAGGTCGATGACCCGCTGCCGGCGCAGCGCGGCCACCTCCGCTTCCAGGCGCGCCACGGCGTCCTGCGCCTCGGCCGCGGCCTCTCGTGACTTGCGCCACATCATCGCTGCGGTGGATCGTAACGGTAACCGAAGCCGACCACGGTCGTGATTCTCTCCGCGCCGAGCTTCTTGCGCAGGTTGCGGACGTGGGCGTCGACCGTGCGCGTCTCCACCTCGTCCGACATCTGCCACACCTCGGAGAGGATGCGCTCGCGCGAGATCACCGAGCCGCGGTTGCGGACCAGCAACCAGAGCAGCTCGAACTCCTTCTTGGCCAGCTTGACCTCCGTGCCGTGGCGAAAGACGCGGTACGACTTCTCGTCGATGCGCAGCTCCCCGTCGTCGTACACCGTCGGGTCCTCGGGGGCGACGCGCGTGCGCCGCCACACGGCGGCCACGCGAGCGACGAGCTCGCGCACGCTGAAGGGCTTGGTCAGGTAGTCGTCGGCGCCGAGCTCGAGCCCGGTCACGCGGTCGCGCTCCGAGCCGCGCGCCGTCAGAATCATGATCGGGATCCCCTGCGTGTTCGGGTCGCGCCGCAGCTCGCGGCAGATGGTGAGGCCGTCGAGATCGGGGAGGTTGAGATCGAGGATGACGAACTCGTACCCGCCGCGCTGCACGGCCAGCAGACCGTCCTGACCGCGGTCGAACGTCGTGACGTCGTAGCCCTCGCGCTGCAGGTTCAGGCGCACGGTGAAGGCGATGTCGCTGTCGTCCTCGATCAGGGCGATGCGTTTCATGAGTGCTCGTGCTTGATCATCCGGCCTTCGACGAGATAGACGACCATCTCGCAGATGTTCGTGGCCCCGTCGGCCATGCGCTCGAAGTACTTGCCGATGAAGGTGAGGCGGATGGCCGCGGAGATGTTGCGCGGGTTCTCGAGCATGTAGGTCAGGAGCGCGCGGAACGAATCCTCGGTGAGCTGATCGACGACGTCGTCGTTGCGGATGACGGACCGGGCCAGCCCGGCGTCGCCGCGCACGAAGGCGTCGAGGGCCTCGCGCACCATCTTCTGGGCGTCTTCGGCCAGCCGCGGCAGATAGACCATCGGCTTGATGCTCGGCTCGCGGCTCAGCTCGATCACGCGCTCGCAGACGTCCTGGGCCAGATCGGCGATGCGCTCCAGCTCCGGCGTGATCTTCATGACCGTGGCCACGAAGCGGAGATCGCCCGCCGCCGGCTGCATCTTGGCGATCAGCTCGATGACGTGCTGGTCGATCTGCACCTCCATCTGGTCGATGCGGTCGTCGTTGGCGATGACCTGCTCGGCGACGGCGATGTCGCTCTCCAGCAGGGCCCGGATCGATTGCTGGATCGAATCCTCCACCATCGCGCCCATGCGCAGGAGAAGGTCCTTGATTCCCTCGATGTCTCTGTCGAAGTGGCGAATCAGCGTCATCCGAATCTCCCCGTGACGTAGTCCTCCGTCATCTTCTCTTTCGGGTTCATGAAGATCGTGTTCGTCTCCGCGTACTCGATCATCCGTCCCAGCATGAAGAACGCCGTGCGGTCGGAGACGCGCGCGGCCTGCTGCATGTTGTGCGTGACGATGACGATCGTGTACGTCTTCTTCAGCTCCCAGATCAGCTCTTCGATCTTCGTCGTGGCGATCGGGTCGAGCGCCGAGGCCGGCTCGTCCATGAGCAGGATCTCCGGATCGACCGCCAGGGCCCGGGCGATGCAGAGGCGCTGCTGCTGGCCGCCGGAGAGCGCCAGCGCCGACTCGTGCAGGCGGTCCTTGACCTCGTTCCAGAGCGCGGCCCGCTGCAGCGATTTCTCCACCGTGTCGTTGAGCTCGCGCTTGTTGCGGGTGCCGCCGATCCTCAGACCGTAGGCGACGTTGTCGTAGATCGACTTCGGGAAGGGATTCGACTTCTGGAAGACCATGCCCACGCGGCGGCGCAGCGCGACCACGTCCGTGCCGGCGGCGTAGATGTTTTCCCCGTCGACTTCAATCGTTCCTTCGCCGTGGGCCTCGGGGATGACATCGTTCATGCGGTTGATGGAGCGGATGAACGTCGACTTCCCGCAGCCCGACGGGCCGATCAGCGCCGTGACCTGCCGCTCCGGGACGTCGATGTTGATCCCGTGAAGCACCTTGGCCTCGCCGTAGTAGAAGTCAAAGTCGTGCACGAGGATCTTCGGCGGAGTCATACGCGGTTCATCCTCTCCAACCGACGAACGGCCAGCCTGGCGATGATCGACAGCGCCAGGATGAGCACGACCAGCAGGAACGCTCCCGCCCACGCTTGACGGTGCCAGTCATCGTACGGCGAATTCGCATAGGTGAACACCTGCACGGTGAGGGAAGCCATCGGCTGGGTGATGTTCGTCGAGAAGTAGTTGTTGTTGAGCGATGTGAACAGCAGCGGCGCGGTCTCGCCGGCCACGCGGGCCAGGGCGACGAGGATGCCGGTGAGGATGCCGGGCAGCGCGGCGGGAAGGATGACGGAGAAGACGGCGCGGCTGCGCGTGGCGCCGAGGGCCAGCGCCCCTTCGCGCATTCCGGAAGGCACCAGGCGCAGCAACTCCTCGGTGGTGCGCACGACGATCGGCAGCATCAGCAGGCCGAGGGCCACGCCGCCGGCAATGGCGCTGAAGCGCTTCACCGGAAGGACGACCAGGCCGTAGGCAAAGATGCCGATGACGATCGACGGCACGCCGTTCAACACGTCGGCGGCGAATCGCACCGCCGAGGAGAAGCGCGTCGCCGGGTACTCGGCGAGATGGACGCCGGCCACGCAGCCGACCGGGACGGCCAGCAGCGCGGCCAGGCCGATCAGGATCAGCGTGCCGACGATGGCGTTGGCCATCCCCCCGCCCAGCTCCCCCACCGGCTTCGGCATGTGCGTGAAGAAAGCCAGGTTCAGCGCGCCCACCCCTTCCTTGATGACGTAGAAGAGGATCATCGCCAGCGGCAGCAGCGCCAGTAGCACGGCGATGGCGCAAAACCCCTCGGCCATGCGGGAGACGATCTTGCGGCGCGTGGCGTAGCTCATTGCGCCGGCGCCTCCTCCAGCGCCGCCGGAAGGACGATCACGCGCGCGGCGCGCTTCTTCATGCTCCAGATCAGCAACCGGGAGAGGATGTTCACGACGATGGTGATGATGAAGAGGAACAGGCCGATCTCGATGAGAGCGTGCAGGTAGAGCTCATCGGCGGCCTCGGTGAACTCGTTGGCGATGACGGCGGCCATCGTGTACTGCGGAGCGAAGAGCGAGGCCGACACCTGCGGGTTGTTGCCGATGACCATGGTCACGGCCATCGTCTCGCCGAGGGCCCGGCCGAAGCCGAGCATCACCGCGCCGACGATGCCGGTCTTGCCGTAGGAGATGGCGGCCATGATGGCCTCCCAGCGCGTGGCGCCGAGGGCGTAGGCAGCCTCGCGCTGTGCCATCGGCACGTTCTTGAGGATCTCGCGCGCGACCGACGACGTGAACGGAATGACCATGATGGCCAGGATCAGCCCCGCGGCGGCCATGCCGACGCCGAGCGGCGGCCCTTTGAAGAGCGGGAGCTTCCTGAGCGCGGCGGGCATGGCCATCTCCGCCTTCCGCACGAGCGGCACGAGAACGTACAAACCCCAAATGCCGTAGACGATCGACGGAATGGCCGCCAGGAGCTCGGTCAGATAGGACAGCGGCTGGCGCAGCGGGCGCGGCGAAAGCTCGGAGATGAAGATGGCGATGCCGAGCGCGATCGGCGCCGCGATCAGCAGCGCCACGATCGACGAATAGAGCGTTCCCCAGATGAACGGCAGTGCGCCGAAGTCGCCGGAGACCGGGTTCCACGTCGTGCCGGTCCAGAAGCGCATGCCGAACTTCGCCAGCGACAGCGCCGACTGCCGCAACAGCACGTAGGCCAGGCCGGCGACGGCCAGCAGGATCAACGCGGCGACCGCCCCCGTCAGGAGGCGAAAGGAGCGGTCGTCGCTGGAGCCGCGTACGGACATCAGAGTTGGATCTTCTGGAGCTGCTGCAATTCCTTGTCGACTACGGCCTGCGGCAGCGGCGCGTAGCTGAGCGCCTGCGTGTCCTTCTGGCCGTCGGTGAGGGCCCACTTCATGAAGTCGGCCATCACCTTGGCCCGCTGCTTGTCGGTGGGGTTTTGGTAGAAGAGCATCCAGGTGAACGAGGCGATCGGATAGGCGTCCTTGCCGTCGGGATTGGTGATCGAGACGCGGAAGTCGTCCGGCATCGTCACGCCCGCCGCGGCGGCCGTGACGCTCTCGAGCGACGCCGTGACGAACGTGCCGGCCTTGTTCTGCACGGCCCCGAACGGCATCTTGTTCTGCAGGGCGTAAATGAGCTCGACGTAGCCGATGGCGCCGGGCGACTGCTTGACCAGCCCCGAGACGCCTTCGTTGCCCTTGCCGCCGACCCCGACCGGCCACTGCACCGAGGTCGAGGCGCCGACTTTGGTCTTGTACTCCGGCGAAGTCTTGGAGAGGAAGTCGCACCAGATGAAGGTCGTGCCCGAGCCGTCGGAGCGGTGGACGACGGTGATGTCAGTGGCCGGCAGCGTCACGCCCGGGTTGACCTTGGCGATGGCCGGATCGTTCCACTTCGTGACCTTGCCGAGGTAGATGTCGGCGAGCAGCGGCCCGGTGAACTTCAGCGGTTCCTTGACCTCGGCCAGGTTGTAGCTCGGCACGACGCCGCCGAGAACCGTCGGGAAGTGAAGGATCGGTCCGGGCGCGTTCTTGAGCTGCTCGTCCGTCATCGGCATGTCGCTCGCGCCGAAGAAGACCGTCTGCGCGGTCAGCTGCTTGATGCCGCCGCCCGAGCCGATCGACTGGTAGTTGACGGCAACGCCGGGATGAGCCTTGTGATACTCGTCGAACCACTTCGAGTAGATCGGATTCGGGAACGTGGCCCCGGCGCCGTTGATGGCGATCGAGGAGGATGACGACGACGGCGCCCGCTGCGGCTCTTTGGGACCGCAGCCGGCGATCACGATCGCGGCGAGAAGAAGGACTGCTGCTTGTTTCATGCGGCGCATTCTCCCGGTACGGGGTGAAGGACGATAGCCGCCAATGTAAATTCCGCGTGAAGGGCGCGCCAATTACAGTTTCACGCGGCTCAGCGCGGCGAGCTCCTGGGCCACCACTTCGTTCGGCAGCGGCGCGTACCCGAGCTCGGCGCAGTAGCGC
>JBKOUP010000042.1:0-3533 GCA_046723495.1 Acidobacteriota bacterium | reverse complement strand
CCACCATCCTCATGATCGGCGGGCACTACACGTACGCGGAGGTGCCGCTCGGCTTCTGGATGCAGCGCGCCTTTCACCTGGCCCGCAACGACTACGACCGCATCGGCCACTTCGCCCAGGGCTTCGTCCCCGCGCTCGTCGCGCGCGAGATCTTCATCCGCCGCGGCGTGGTCCGCGGCCGCGGCTGGCTCTACGCGATCGTCGTCCTGATCTGCCTCGGCATCAGCGCCGCCTACGAGCTTCTCGAATGGCGGACCGCCCTCGCCACCGGCGCGCGCTCCGACGCCTTCCTCGGCACGCAGGGCGACCCGTGGGACACGCAGGAGGATATGGCTACGGCGCTGGTGGGAGCGATGGTGGCGCCGGTGGTGATGGGGAGGTGGCAGGATCGGCAGATCGGCGCAATGCAGAATGCATTCGATCACGCCACGTCTGTCCCCTCGCCATGATCGAGAATCACGATCGCCGCCTCCCCCATCACACTCCGCAATTCCTCCACCGGCTCGTCCTCGCCGTCATCCCCGAGCTCGAACGTTCCGTAATGCACGGGAATCGACGTGCGCGCGCCGAGGAGGTGATGGGCCTCGACGGCCTGCTCGGGATCGATGTGCGCAGGCTGCATGAACCAGCGCGGCTTGTACGAGCCGATCGGCAGCAGCGCCAGGCGCACCGGATCGAAGCGCTCGCGGATGGCCTCGAAGTGCGCGCCCCAGCCGGTGTCGCCGGCGAAGTAGACGTTCCCCGAGGCGCCGCTGACGACGAAGCCGCTCCAGAGGTTGCGATTGCGATCCGAGAGCCCGCGCGCGGAGAAATGCCGCGCCGGGACGCAGGTGACGATCAGCTCTCCGGCCGGTACGGCCTGCCACCAGTCGAGGTCGTGCGCATCGGCGATGCCGTATCGGGCCATGAGCCGGGCGTTGCCGAGCGCGGTGACGATGCGCGGGCGATCGCGCCGCTGAAGCGCGCGCAGCGTCGGCACGTCGAGGTGGTCGTAGTGGTTGTGGCTGACGATGACGAGATCGATCTTCGGCAGATCGCCGAAGCGGATGCCCGGCGGGCGATGCCGCCGCGGTCCGGCGAACGGCACCGGCGACGGCCGCTCGGACCAGATCGGATCGGTGAGCACGTTCACGCCGTCGAGCTGGATCAGCGTCGTCGAATGATTGATGAACGTGAGCCGCAGCGCGCCGCCGTCGACGCGCGCGGGCGGCGGCGGGCCGGGCGGCAGCTCGCGGTACGGCGGCCAGACTCCGCGCCGGCGCGAGACCTGCCATCGCAGAAACGCGAATTCGCTCTGCCACCCCTCGTGATGGTTGTGAAAGCGCTGGCCGTCGAAATGATCGCTCAGCGGACCGCGGTAATGCGGCGCGGCGACGAAGCGCCGCTCGATCGCCGCCGAAGCCACGGCCGCGGCCGCGACGGTCGCTGCCTTCGCGGCGCGGCGCATCAGCGGCTCTCGCTCGGCAGATGCGGCGGCCCCTCGGGGACGTACGGCACGTAGCGCGCGCCCGCGCTCGTCTTCGCAAACTCGTCGCGCATGGCCTTGACGTTGGCCGGATCGGCGAAGAGATCGACCATCGTCGCCGCCAGCGCCTTCGAGGCGAAGATCATCCCCTTGTGCCCGATCGACATCCCGCCGCATGCCGCGACCGACCAGCTGTGCCACGGCACGCCGGCCGCCGCGGTCACGACGGAGACGTGAATCGTGGGGATGTTCCAGCTGACGTCGGCGACGTCGGTCGACCCCCCCTCGGCCGCGCCGGGATTCGCGTCGAACGGCTTGACCGTCGTGTTGATCCCCTTCTCCTCGATCTTGTTCGCGCGCTGCAGCGACTTCGCGAATTCCTGCTCCTCGGGCGTGAACGACAGCGGCGCGAGCCACTCCAGGTTCTGCTGCGCGAGACGCTCCCCGGTCATGTTCACGAGCATGTTCCAGTCGCCGCCGTTGAGCGTGACCTTCGACTCGACGTCGGCGGCCATGGCCGAGCCGGCGGCCATCTTGCGCAGGCGCGCCAGCATCTCGTCGACGTACTCGCGCTTCTCGTCGCGCAGCCAGATCCAGACGCGCCCGTACTCGGGGACGACGTTCGGCACGTCGCCGCCCTTGACGATCGCGTAGTGCATGCGCGAGCTCGGGTGGATGTGCTCGCGCATCATGTTCACGGCGTGGGTGAAGATCTCCAGGCCGTCGACGGCGCTGCGCCCGTTCCACGGATCGTACGCGGCGTGCGCGGCGCGGCCGAAGAATTCGACGGTGACGTCGACGATGGCCTGGGTGCTCTTCGTGTCGGCGCGGGTCTCGTCGTCGGGATGCCAGGCCAGCATGACGTCGACGCCGTTCATGACGCCGTCGCGCAGCATGTAGATCTTCCCTCCCACGGCTTCCTCGGCCGGCGTGCCGAAGAATTTGACCGTGCCGTGCAGCTTGCCGGCGGCGATCTGCTCTTTCACGGCCATGGCCGCGCCGAGGCTGGCCACGCCGAAGAGATTGTGCCCGCAGCCGTGGCCGGGCGCGCCGACGTCGATCGGCGCCCGCGCCGGCTTCGCCTTTTGCGAGAGTCCGGGCAGGGCGTCGTACTCGCCCATGATGCCGATGACCGGCGCGCCGCTGCCGTACTCGGCGACGAACGCGGTCGGCATCCCGGCCACGCCGCGTGTGACGCGAAAGCCGTTCTTCTCCGCGAAGTCCGCCAGCGCCTTCGACGACTTCGTCTCCTTCAGCGCCGTCTCGGCGTAGCGCCAGACCTCGTCGCTGAGCGCGGTGAGCTGGGCGCGGTCGGCGTCGATGGTGGCCGCGACGGCTTGTTTCTCGGCGAGGTGAGGCGGGGCCGCGACCGCCTCCGCGGCCATGAGGAGGGCAAGCAGGATTTTCATGCCCGAATCGTATCAGGGCACCAGCGCCGCGACGTGATCGCGGTCTTCGCGCAGCGTTCATGGATGGACCTCTTCATGACCCTCGTCACACCTGCGCGTGATGGGTGCAAAGATGCGTCTCCGTCTTAGTAGAATTCTGTCAGAAGGTCACCGTCGTGCCTCAGATGCGGCTGCAGTTCCAGGCAACCCTCAACGACTGCGGGCCCGCATGCCTGCGGATGGTCGCGGGGCACTTCGGCCGTGAAGTTCCGCTGAACGACATCGTCCGGCTCTGCCGCCCCGGACGCAGCGGAACATCGATGGCGCAACTTGCCGACGCGGCCGACCGGATCGGGATGCGCGGGCTCGTCGTGCGGATCGCCTTCCAGCATCTGGCCCGGGTCAACCTTCCCTGCATCGCTCACTGGGGCGGCAACCACTTCGTCGTGCTCGAACGGGTGACGCGGAAGAGCGTCCGCCTGGCCGATCCGCTGCGCGGCCGGGTGACGCTGCCGGCGGCGGAGTTCCTCCGCAAATGGGCGGGAGAGGACCGGACGCACGGAACGGTTCTGCTGCTCGAGCCATCGCACGAATTCCGGCGCGACGCCTACGGCCTCTTTGCCCGCCTCCGCTTCTACTGGCGTTATCTGGCCGTCCATGGCAACCAACTCGCGCAGGTG
>JBKOUP010000465.1:0-5139 GCA_046723495.1 Acidobacteriota bacterium | reverse complement strand
CAGCCAAGAGCTAACATGGACCTCTGGTACAAAGACGCCATCATCTACCAAACGCACGTCAAGGCGTTCTACGACACGAACGGCGACGGCATCGGCGACATCGCCGGCCTCACCCGCAAGCTCGACTACCTCCAGGACCTCGGCGTCGACGTGATCTGGCTCCTGCCGTTCTATCCGTCGCCGCTGCGCGACGACGGCTACGACATCGCCGATTACACGTCGGTTCACGAGTCCTACGGCACATTGAGCGATTTCAAGGCCCTTCTGCGCGAGGCCCACAATCGCGGCCTGCGCGTCGTCACCGAGCTCGTCGTCAATCACACCAGCGACCAGCACCCGTGGTTCCAGAAATCGCGCCGCGCGAAGAAGGGCTCCGCCTGGCGCGACTTCTACGTCTGGAGCGACACGCCCGACAAATACCGCGAGGCCCGCATCATCTTCAAGGACTTCGAGACGTCGAACTGGGCGTGGGACCCGGTGGCCAGGGCGTATTACTGGCACCGCTTTTACTCGCATCAGCCCGACCTCAATTTCGACAATCCCGCCGTCCACGACGCCCTCTTCAAAGTCCTCGATTTCTGGATGAACATGGGCGTCGACGCCTTCCGCCTCGACGCCATCCCGTATTTGTACGAGCGTGAAGGGACGACGTGCGAGAACCTTCCCGAGACGCACGAGTTTCTCAAGAAACTCCGCGCGCACATCGACAGGAAATTTCCGGGCCGGATGCTATTGGCCGAGGCCAATCAATGGCCCGAGGACTCGCGGCCGTACTTCGGCGACGGCGACGAATGCCACATGGCTTTTCATTTTCCGGTCATGCCGCGCATGTACATGGCCGTCGCCCAGGAGGACCGCTTCCCCATCATCGACATCATGGCCCAGACGCCGCCGATCCCGGCGAATTGCCAATGGGCGTTGTTCCTGCGCAACCACGACGAGCTGACATTGGAGATGGTCACGGACGAAGACCGCGACTACATGTGGCGCACGTACGCCGCCGACAAGCAGGCCCGCATCAACCTCGGCATTCGCCGCCGTCTCGCCCCGCTCATGCAGAATCATCGCGGCCGCATCCATCTCATGAACGGCCTGCTCTTCTCGTTTCCCGGCACGCCGATCATCTATTACGGCGACGAGATCGGCATGGGCGACAACATCTACCTCGGCGACCGCAACGGCGTGCGCACGCCCATGCAGTGGAGCGCCGACCGCAACGCCGGCTTCTCGCGCGCCAATCCGCAGAAGCTCTACTTGCCGGCCATCATCGATCCGCAGTACCACTACGAGCAGATCAACGTCGAGGTGCAGCAGGCCTCGCCGCATTCGCTGCTCTGGTGGATGAAGCGCCTCATCGCCATGCGCAAGCGCTACCGCGCCTTCGGGCGCGGGACGATGGAGTTCCTCCTACCGGAAAACCGCAAGGTCCTCGCGTTCGTGCGCCGCTACGAGAACGAGACCATCCTCGTCGTGGCCAACCTCTCCCGGCTCGTGCAGGTCTTCGAGCTCGACCTCGGCGAGTTCCGAGGCATGGTCCCGGTCGAGCTCTCCGGCGGCACGCGCTTTCCGGAGATCGGCGACCGCCCGTATTTCCTCAACCTCGGCCCGTTCGCCTTCTACTGGTTCTCGCTCGAACGGCAGACCGCGGAGGTCGCGCCGGAGGAAGTCGCATCGCTCGGCGCGCGGACCCTCGCCGAGGTCTTCGCGGAGCGCAATCGTGCCGCGCTCGAGCGCGCGCTGCTGCACTACATCCGCGGGCGGCGCTGGTTCGGCGGAAAGGCGCGCACGATCGCCGTCCTGTCGCTGCGCGACCGCATCCCCTTGCCGGGCGACGGCGGCGTCCTGACGATCGTGGAGATCGAGTTCGCCGACGGCGAGCCGCAGCGCTACCTCCTCCCGCTCGCCGTCGTGCACGCGCGGCGCGCCGAGGAGCAGGAGGCGCGCGCGTCGACGCTCATCGCCCGGCTGCGCGACGGCGCGCTCCTCGTCGAGCCGGTCATCGACGAGTCGTTCGGCCGCGCGCTGCTCGACGTCGTCGCCCGCCGCCGCCAGCTCAAGGGCGCCGCCGGCATCGTCCACGGCACGCCGTCGCGCGCGTTCCGCGAGCTGCGCGGCACGGGCGAGCTGCACGCGCAGGTGCTCAAGACGGAGCAGAGCAACACCGCCATCGTCTACGGCGACCGCCTCTTCCTGAAGCTCTTCCGCCGCGTCGAGGCGGGCGAGAATACGGATCTCGAGGTCGGGCGATTCCTCACGGATGAGACGCGGTTCACGCACACGCCGCGCCTGGCGGGGTCGATTCACTACGACGCCGCGGGCGGCGGCGAGCCGGCCACGATGGCCATCCTCCAGCAGTACACGCAGAACGCCGGCGACGCCTGGCAGTACACACTCGACGAGATCGGCCGCTTCTTCGAGCGCGTGCTCAGCGACGAGACGGCCATCGAGCGGATGGTCAAGGCCACTCCGCCCGACCGCCCGCTGGCGCTGTCGACGAGCGCGGTGCCCGACATCGCCCACGAGCTGATCGCCGGCTACATCGCCGACGCGGCGACGCTCGGCATCCGCACGGCGGAGATGCATCTGGCCCTGGCCTCGCGCGACGACGTTCCCGCGTTCGCGCCGGAGCCGTTCACGCCGCATTACCAGCGCTCGATCTATCAGTCGATCCGGACGCAGGCGGCGCAGACGATGGCCCTGCTGCGCCGGCGCGGGAAGTCGATGGCCGACGCGGAGCTGCTCGTCGGGCGCGACGCCGAGCTGCAGCAGCGCCTCCGCGCGATTCTCGACCGCAAGATCGGCGGCCTGCGCATCCGCATCCACGGCGACTACCACCTCGGCCAGGTCCTGCACGCCGGCAGCGACTTCACGATCATCGACTTCGAGGGCGAGCCGGCCCGCCCGCTCAGCGAGCGCCGCATCAAGCGCAGCGCCCTGCGCGACGTGGCCGGCATGCTGCGCTCGTTCCACTACGCGCCGTACGCGGTGGTGCACGGGCAGTCGCAGGGCTCGGTCATCCGCGCCGAGGACGTCGACAAGCTCGAGACCGGCGCCCGCTTCTGGCACCGCTGGGTGACGGCCGCGTTCCTCCGCGCCTACTTCGAGGTGAGCGCCGGCGCCGCCCACCTCCCGCCCAGCAGCGAGGAGAGCGCCGTGCTGCTCGACGCGTACGTGATCGAGAAGGCGCTGTACGAGATCGTGTACGAGATGAACAACCGGCCGGAGTGGGTGAGGATCCCGCTGCGCGGGGTGATGGAGTTGTTGGGGTAGTCACGTTCAGAAACTGGAACGAGAATCGAGCCGCATAGGAATCAGTATTCGAATTCCGCCGCGCGTGATCCGAACATTGGAACACGTGTGTGCGCCGCGTGGACGAGGTGCTTCGGAATCGAGGCGCGGTAACGGCGGCGTGAACGCGCCTGTCCGAATTCAGCACCGCGCTATCCGAAATTCAGACCGCTGTGTTCATCTGAATAGACGTTCTATTCAGTCCGATAGGCGTCGCATGCGGCATCTCGTATCGATATTTCATTTCATTGAACCGGAGCTCGGGACCAATATCCGCGTTCTCGTCGGCGATCCGTCGATGGAGACGCGTCAATATGCGAGGAAAGCGGCCTGCCGTGACGGTCATCACGGTCGATCGTACGGCGATCGAATCGAGCGCAGTCGTTGCACAGATCGGCACTCGTCCAATGAAAGGAGGACACGATGAAAACGAATGGAAGCAAGAAACAGAAAGCGTCATGGAGTGCCGCGGCCGCATCGCCGCCGGCGGCGGCGGATCTGGCGAAGCTCGGGCACGATTTGCTCGCCCAGCAGCGCGCGATCCGCGAAGCGATTCCGGACTTCGTCATGCCGCATCCGTCGCTCGCGAAGCTGACGGGCATGCCGGCCCGCGTCAGCGCCGCGGCGGTGACGGAAGGTCTGGCCGCCTGCACCACACATCCGGCGCTGGCCGGCGCGGTCGACGCCGCCGAGGTGCAGTATCGGCAGGACTATGAGACCGCCTTCATCGAGCTCCGCGATGAGATGCGGAAGGCGTTCGAAGGACTCGACTACTCGATCCGCCTGAAGCGCCACCAGAACGGCCAGGCCATGCTGCGGGTGCTCGCCTTCGCCCGCAATCTGGTGAAGTCGCCCGAGAACGCCGGCCTGAAAGTTCACATCGAGGCGCTGAAGAAAGGATTCCACCGCCGCCGTCCGGCGCCGGAAACGCCCCCGCCCGCCCCGGCAGCGCAGCCCATCGCGCCAGCCGAAGAGGTTCCGGCCGGCGAAGCGACCGCATAGTCCCCCCCTCCCGACCCCGCTCGCCCGAGGTGACGCCGTCCCGGCGCCACCTCGGGGATCACAGCCAGGCGAGCGCCGCCTCGAGCCCTGTGTGCTGGAACGCGGCGAGAACAGCCCGACGCTGAACGTGATCTTCAGGCTGTGCGCTGCACTCGACCTATCGCCAGCGAAGCTGAACGAACGCACTCTAAGCTGCAAGGCCGCTCCACGCGCCTGCCCGGCGGCTGCCGCGCCTAACTAACGACGAAGTCAGGCGGAAGCGAATGCAGCTGCCGTGACGCCGGGCAGTTCGAGCCACCCGAGGCGGTTCGGCCGCAAGGCCAGTGGACCGGCGATTTGGCAGCTTGCGAGGTCGTTAGCCCGCTCACGACTCTGCGGGTAGCGTTTCGCCCAGATTCGTCACTCCCTACGACAACGGCAGATCTTGGTTCGGGAAGGGGAAGGCATGCCCACTCGCTGTTTCGTCTCGTACTGTCATGACGACGTCGACCGATCGACCCTCGACTACATTCGATACTTACTGAAGGAACAGTCAGATGAAAAATACGAGCTGTTGATCGACGACGACTTGCACTACGGCGCTGATTTGAACGAGTTCATGAACTTATTGAATGAGGTCGATGCCGTGTTGCTTCTTCTAAGCCCGGCATATAAACGTAAGGTCAGCGAGCGAAAAGGTGGAGTGTACAACGAGTACACGAAAATCTATCGACGCTATTGCGAGCTCCAAGAGGAACGCAAGAGCGGAAAGAAGTTAGGCGAGATCGAGGGCTATTTCGAGCTCATACCAGTGGTTATGGCCGGCGAGATCGAGACTGCTGTACCAGGCGAGCTGAGACACATCAAATT
>JBKOUP010000281.1:0-16599 GCA_046723495.1 Acidobacteriota bacterium | reverse complement strand
TCTAATTCTGCATTCTGAATTCTGCATTCTTCATTCATCTCTGGTGCGAAAGGGGGGACTCGAACCCCCACGGCCTCTCGGCCACTGGATCCTAAGTCCAGCGCGTCTGCCAATTCCGCCACTTTCGCGCAATACGAAAAGAGGACCGGCGGCGGTCCTCACACGAAAAAGGTTGGTGCCCCCACCAGGACTCGAACCTGGAACCAACAGATTAAGAGTCTGCTGCTCTACCAATTGAGCTATGGAGGCAGGACTCGCTTCTAACGAACGGCCGCGAGCAAACATTTCTCGCGGAGGGCGCGGATTCTACGGTCGTGGGCGCGGGCGGTCAAGCCGCGGCCACGGCATCGCTGAGCATCCGCCTGGCCCGGCGCATGTAGTCCCACCCCGAGTACAGCGTGACGACGACGACGACGCGGAACAGCAGCTCCGCCAGCCACAGCAGCGACGGCACGAAGGCGTTCACGCCGATGACCACCCCCAGCGTGGCCGCCTGCAGCACCGTCGACGTCTTCCCCGCCCACGACGGCGGGAAGCGCTTCACGTGCACGCGCGTCCAGAGCAGGTAGGCGAAGAAGATGATCAGGAAGTCGCGGATGAAGACGGTAAACGTCAGCCACTCCGGGATGCGCACCAGAGGTACGTTGTCGTAGAGCGTGTAGAAGAGGTAGCCGCAGACGAGCATGGTCTTGTCCGCGGCCGGATCGAGAATCGCGCCGAGGCGGGAGCGCTGGTTGAAGCGGCGGGCGATCATCCCGTCGAACATGTCCGTGAAGGCCGCGGAGACGAAGAGGACGAAGGCCAGCGTGAACTCGCCGCGAAGCGAGGCGAAGAGGAAGAGCGGCACCGCGATGAGGCGGAGGATGGTGAGGATGTTGGGGATGGTGAACATGACTGGTTGGTTCTTCGTTCTTGGTTCTTAGTTCTTAGTTTTTTTCGTGTTCGGCCGGTTTCGTGAAGCTAGCGACGACGCAAAACCAAGAACTAAGAACCAAGAACTAAGAACCCCTCACATCTCCGCCCGGAACTGATCCAGCGCGCTCTTCCTGAAATAGATCGTCTTCCCTTCTGACAGCAGCAGGTTCTGGCGCATCAGGTCGTGGATCAGGCGCGACACCGTCTCGCGCGAGGTGCCGATCATGTTCGCGATCGACTGGTGCGTCGGCCGCTGCACGGCCACGTAGCCGTTCTCCAGCACCTTCCCCTGCTGGCGGGCCAGGTCGAGGAAGAAGCGGGCCAGGCGGCCGTAGACGTCCATCGTGGCCAGCGACTCGATGCGGTTCGACGCCGAGCGCAGGCGCCGCGACAGCTCGGCCAGGATCTTCTTCGTGATCGAGAAGTTCTCGCTGAGGATCTGCAGGAAGTCGCTGCGCCAGATCGTCACCAGGTCGAGCGTCTCCGTGGCGATGACCGTGGCCGAGCGCGGCTCGTTGTCGAGCAGCGACATCTCTCCGAAGAAGTCCCCCGGCCCCATCATCGACAGAATGATCTCCTTCCCCTCGGGCGAGATCATCGTGACCTTGACGCGTCCCTCGCGGATCAGGCAGAAGACGTCGCCGCTCTCATCGGCATGGAAGACCACGTCGTCCTTCGCGTAGCGGCGCGTCTTGGCCACCGCCGCGATCGATCCCAGCTCGCGCTCGTCGAGCTCCGCGAAGAGGGAGAATTTTCTGAAAAACGCTGGAGCCAGCACGATTCTGACTCATTGTAAAGCTAGTACACTCGCCCCGCTTGCCCATCAAACGGATCATTCCCATCTCATCGGGCAAAGGCGGCGTCGGCAAGACCACGTTCGCCATCAACTTCGCGCTCGCGCTCTCGCGGCACGGCCGGGCCGTGCTCGTCGATCTCGACACCGGCACCTCCGCGATCCGCAACGCCATCGACGTGCCCATCGGCAAAGACCTCTACCACTTCTTCCGCAAAGGCGAGCCGCTCAACGCCTGCGTGACCCCGCTGGACGAGAAACTCGACCGCCACCGCCAGTTCCCGAACTTCGGCTTCGTGGCCGCGCCGCTGCACCTCATCGACGAGATCACCAACTTCGGCCCCGCCCACAAAGCGAAGCTCATCGCCGCCATCAATACCCTCGACGCCGACTACGTCGTCCTGGACATGCGCGCCGGCCTCGACTCCAACGTCATCGACTTCCTTCCCTTTTCGAACTCCGGCATCCTCATCTTCACCCCGCACCTGCCGAGCGCCACCCTGGCCGCCTCCGACATCGTCAAGGCGATTCTCTTTCGCAAGCTGCGCCTGATCTTCTCGAAGGAGTCGCCGTTCTTCAGCACCATCGGCGGCGACATCGACTACTGGCGCCTGATCAACGACCTCATCGACCGCGTCGAGGACGTCTACGACGACTCGGTGCAGAACCTCGACGCCTTCGCCGACGATCTCCTCCAGAACCTCGGCGACCATCCCATCACGCGCACGGTGCAGCAGACGCTCGACGAGTTCCGCGTCCACTACGTGCTCAACCTCTTCAACGGCGTCGAGGACTCGTTCAACACCGCCGTGAAGCCGTTCGTCGAGAACCTCACCAGCAACGTCTCCGCCCGCTGCGGCGTCACGAACCTCGGCTGGATCACGAAGAGCGACGCCATTCATCGCGGCAACTGCAACAAGATCCCGGCGCTTCTGCTCCCGCCGGAAAAGAAGAAGAGCGCGGCGAAGTCGGACCGCATCGACGAGCTCCGCCTGGCCATCGGCCTGGAGCCGCTGCGCAAGTCGAAGCCCCGCGGCGGCGCGCCGACGACGGCCATGGATCCCGCCGATCACCTCGCCAACCAGCTCAGCGTTCTGAAGACGATGTTCGAGCAGAAGAAGGACGACGACTTCCACGCCAACTTCGAGTACGCATCGCAGCGCGCGCTGTTCACGATGAAGACGCGAAGGCCGAGCGAGTTTGGCGACGTCAGAATCTATACGCCGGAAGAGATGCTGAATACGATTTTTGCGAAGTCGAATATCCCGACCATGGTTGACTGGTCGGAACTGGAGTGACATGAAAAAAACGATCGCTTTGATTGCCTTCTTCTTCGCCGCCACCCTCCTCGCCGCCGATGCCCCCGACCTGACGATGCAGACGCGCATCCGCCAGGAAGGCTTCCGCCACTCCAAAGTCATGGACACCGCCTCCGGCCTCATGGACCAGATCGGCGCCCGCCTCACCGGCTCGCCGAACATGAAGCGCGCCAACGACTGGACGCTGAAGCGGCTGCAGGAGTTCGGCCTCACCAACGCGCACCTCGAGTCGTGGGGACCGTTCGGGAAAGGGTGGAGCTACGAGTCGTCGTCCGTGCGCCTCGTCGCCCCTGACGTCGCCGAGCTCTCCGCGCTGCCGCTGGCGTGGACGCCGGGGACGAACGGCCCGGTGCGCGGCAAGGCCGTCAAGGCGAAGATCGAAACGTCCGCCGACCTCGAAAAGTACAAAGGCAAGCTCGCCGGAAAAGTGGTCATGCTCGGCGACCCGCGCGAGATCAAGATCCACGACAAGTCCGAGTTCCAGCGATTCGACGCGGCCGAGCTGGAGAAGCTCAGCGAGTACGAGATCAGCGGCGGCGGTCCCGCGCGCACCGGCCCGCGCTTCACGCGCGAGGAGGCCCTCAAACGCCGCCAGCTGGCCCTCGACCGTCTCAAATTCCTGGCCGAGGAGAAGCCGCTGGCGGTCATCGTCCCGGGCACCGGCGACTTCGGCAACTTTCACGTCCAGGGCGCCGGCTCGTATCGCGCGAACGAGCAGTACCCGGTCCCCTCGGTGTCGATGACCGACGAGCACTACGACCGCATCGTTCGCCTCATCGACGCCGGCAAGGATCCGGAGGTCGAGCTCGACATCAAGACGACGTACTACGACGCGCCGGAACAGTTCGACACCGTCGCCGAGATCCCCGGCACGGACAAGAAGGACGAGATCGTCATGATCGGCGCGCACCTCGACTCGTGGCACGGCGGCACCGGCGCCACCGACAACGGCGCCGGCGTGGTCGCGACGATGGAGGCGGTGCGCATCCTCAAGGCCATCGGCATCGCCCCGCGGCGCACGATCCGCATCGCCCTCTGGAGCGGCGAGGAAGAAGGCCTCCTCGGCTCGCGCGGCTACGTGGCCAAGCATTTCGGCGAGCGCCCCGTGCTGAATCCCGACGAGGCCACGCTCCCGTCGATGTTCCAGAAGCGCGGCCCGCTGGCGCTCAAGCCGGAGCAGGCCAAGATCGCCGCGTACTTCAACATGGACAACGGCAGCGGCAAGATCCGCGGCGTCTACACGCAGGAAAACGCCGCCGTGGTGCCGATCTTCGAGGCCTGGCTCGCGCCGCTGCACGACCTCGGCGCCACGACGGTGACGATGCGCAACACCGGCGGCACCGATCACCTGTCGTTCGACGACGTCGGCATCCCCGGCTTCCAGTTCATCCAGGACGAGCTCGAGTACTCGCCGCGCACGCACCACACGAACTACGACACCTACGAGCGCCTGCAGCGCGAGGACCTGATGCAGGCCGCCGTGGTCATGGCCACGTTCGTGTGGGAGGCGGCGAACCGGCCGGAGATGTTGCCGCGGAAACCGCCGGTCAGCGATTCCGCCAGACCAAGCGCGCCCTGAACACCGTCCAGGCGATCCGCAGCGTGTCGGCGAGCGGCTTGTAATGGCTCGTCGACACGCCGTCGACGAATCCGAGATCGATCGGCGTCGTCACGACCTTGAACCCGCCGCAGCCGGCGCGCACGATGACCTCGGACTCCATGTCGAAGCCGTCGGTGTGGAGCTTGATCGCGCGCAGCAGGTTCGCGGAGTAGAAGCGGAAGCCGCTCTGCGAGTCGCTGATGCCGGTCTTCGAGGCCTTGGCGATGGACCAGGCCGACACGCGGTTCGCCAGGCGCCGGTGCGTGAGCATCTTGTCGAAGAGGTGCGCGCGGCCGCCGATGATCAGGTCCGCGCCGGTCTCTTCGCGGCACTCGATGAACTTCGGGATCTCGTGCGGGAGGTGCTGGCCGTCGGCGTCGAGCGTGATCACGCCGTCGTAGCCGCGCTCGCACGCGTAGGCGAAGCCGGTCTTCAGCGCCGCCCCTTTGCCGCGGTTCCGCGCGTGCACGAGCACGTGCGCGCCGGCGTCGCGGGCGGCGTCGCCGGTGCGGTCGCGCGAGCCGTCGTCGACGACGACGACATCCTCCATCACCTTGCGCGCCTCGGCCACGACGCCGCCGACGCTGCGCTCCGCGTTGTACGCCGGGATCAGAACGACGTAGCGCTCACCACCGCGCAAACGATCCCTCCCCCGGCCGAAATGGAATTCACGAGCACGTGCCGCAACACCATCGATCGCTCTCTCTCCGGCGCGATCGGCAACTCCGGATCTTTTTCTTCGAATCCCACCGACGCCGGCAGCCGCTGCGCGCGCAGCGCCTCGATGGCCGCGGCGATCTGCAGCGCCCCCGCGGCGGCGTACTCGCCGAACGCTCCCTTCGTCGCGACCACTGGCGGCACATTGTCGCCGAAGACGCGGGCGATGGCGCGCGCCTCCACGGCGTCGCCGCGGCGCGAGCCGTTGGCTGAGGCGAAGACGGCCTCGACGCGATCGACGTCGGCGTCGTCGAGCGCGGCGCGCATCACGTCGGCGACGCGCACGTCGTCCGAGCCCCAGTCCGAGGTCGTCGCCGTCGTGTCGCGTCCGATGCCGAATCCGCTGAACCACGCCAGCGGCTCGCGCGACGGCGCGGCCTCGGCCACGAAGACGGCGCTCCCCTCGCCGGGAACGAAGCCGTCGCGGCGGCGGTCGAACGGCCGGGCGCAATCGCTCGTCGCGCCGAGGCGGGCCAGGACGCTGAAGAGGATCTCCGTCACCTCGTCGACGCCGCCGATCAGCGCCGCCGGCACGGCGCCCTTCGCGATCTGCGCGCAGGCGTACATCGCCGCCGCGAGCGCCGACGACTCCCGCTGCGTGATGGTGACGTTGAAGCCGCGCAGGTCGTGCTCGATGGCGACGTGGCTGCCCGGCGCGTTCGCCACCGACTCGGCGAAGAGCTGCGGCGGAGCGAGCGCGGCGCCCTTCTCGACGTACTCCTGCATGTAGTCGACCGAGGTCTGCACCGTGCCGAAGGCCGTGCCGACCGCGACGCCGCTGCCGCTCGGCAGCGTGCGGTCGCCGAGGGCCAGGCGCGCTGCCGACATCGTCAGGCGCGAGAGCTGGTTCATGCGCCGCAGCTTCATCGGGGCGATGAAGTCGCGCGGCTTGAAATCGCGGACGAGCGCGGCTGCGTGTGTCGGCAGGCCGGAGGTGTCGAAGCGGTCGATTACGCCGACGGCGGCGGGCGCGATCGCGCCGAGGCCGGTGATGGCGATGCGCGTCATGCTTTGCGGAACAACAGCGACACGTTGCTCCCGCCGAAGCCGAACGTATTCGACAGCGCCGCGCGCATCGGCATCGGCCGCGGCGTGTGGGCGACGTAGTCGAGCGTGCAATCCGGCGCGGCGTTCTCGAGGCGCAGCGTCGGCGGCGCGACCTGGTTCATCAGCGCCAGCACGGTGACGACGGCCTCGACTCCGCCGGCCGCGCCGAGGGTGTGGCCGAAGAACGACTTGCTCGACGACGCCGGCGCGCGCGTGCCGAGGGCCGCGGCGATCGCCTTCGTCTCCGCGGCGTCGTTGAGCGTCGTGCCGGTGCCGTGCGCGTTCACGTAGTCGACGTCGTCCGCCTCCATCCCCGACTCCGCCAGCGCAAAGCGCATGGCCTCCTCGGCGCCGCGGCCCTCGGCGTGCGGGGCGGTCGGGTGGTGGGCGTCGCACGTGGCGCCGTAGCCGCAGAGCTCCGCGAGGATATTCGCGCCGCGCGCGATCGCGTCGTCCCACCGCTCCAGCACGAGGTACGCGGCCCCTTCGCCGAGGGTAATGCCTTTGCGCTCGGCGTCAAAGGGAGTGCAGGCGTCGGCGTCGACCGCCTGCAGCACGTTGAAGCCGCTGTAGGTGAGGCGGCAAAGCGCGTCCGTGCCGCCGGCGATCGCGGTATCCGCGTGGCGGGAGCGCAACACGTCGGCGGCAATCCCGATGGCCGCGCCGCCCGAGGCGCACGCCGTCGCGTTCGAGATCACGCCGCCGCCGAGGCCGAAGGCGCGCGCGACGGCGTCGGAGGGACCGGAGGTCGGCTGCTGCAGCACGCGCGAGACCGGCGCCCGTCCCCGACCGCGCACGAGCCGCGCGAAGTAGAACTCTTCGCCTTCGAGCAGGCCGCCCGTCGATGTTCCTGTCGAGACGACGGCGCGAGCGCGGTCGAAGTCGCCCGCCTGCGCGATGGCCTCGGCCGCGGCGATGACGGCGAGGCGGTCGCTGCGCGACATCCGCTTCGCGTCGCGCTTCGCGATCGGCAGCATGGCGTCGACGTTCGCCTCGACCTCGGCCGCGAGATCGGTCGGGAAGGTCTCGCCGGGGAAGCGCGTCAGCCGAGCGATGTTCGCCCGCGACTCGCGGATCGACAGCCACACCTCTTCTTTGTTGCGGCCGATCGAGCAGATGATCCCCGCGCCGGTGACGGCGATGCGGATCGAGGGATCAGGCGTTTTCATGGGCGGCAAGATAAAACCTGCCCCGCGCGACTTCTACTCCATCGACCGCGCCGCTGGCGCTGAAACGAAAGAGCGCGCCGAGGCTCGCGTCGAGGCGGACGACGATGTGCACGACGTCGCCAACGTCGAGCGCGCGGCGCAACTCGAAGTCGTCGATGCCGCTCAGAAACCCGTGCTGCGCGGCGTCGAACACGAGCCCTCCCGCAAGCTGGGCCATGGCCTCGGCGACGAAGAGCACCGGGTCGTCCGCGGCGCAGAGGTAGTCGCCTTCGATGGTGCGGTCGTCGATGCGGCGGCCGGTGGAAGCCGCCCGGAAAGGAATTTGATGCGGGAGCGACGATAACCAAGTCATCTCTTCAGCATGTGGCGCGGACTTCAGTCCGCGCGGGGAGCGGGCGGGATGAATCCCGCCCCACATCAGACGCGCTGCTCGACGAAGTCGGCCAGCGTCGCCACCGACCGGAAGTGCTCGCGCGCGCTGGCCTCGTTCTTCACCTTGATGCCGAACTCGCTCTCCAGCATCACCACGATCTCCAGGGCGTCGATGGAGTCGAGTCCGAGCCCGCCGGCGAAGAGCGGCTCGTCGTCGGCGATGTCGTCGGGGGTCATGTCTTCGAACTTCAGCCGCTCGATGAGCAGCTCCTTCAGCTTTCTGCGGAGGTCCGTGGTCATTGCCTTCATTGTCACACAGATGCCGGGGCGGGCAGGCGCTCCCACTCGATCCGCGGCGCGACGTTGCCGAAGCGGCGCTGCAGGGCCACGAGGGCGAAGAAAATCGCCAGCTTGACGCGCCCGCCCGGCGAGTCCCAGACGTCGCCGGCCAGCACGCGCACGATGGCCTTGATCAGGCCGAAGCGCGGATGCGGGTGGAGGAAGAGCTCCAGGAACGGCCGCGTGTAGAAGTTCGAGACGAAGCGGAGATAGCGGCCAATCGCTTTCCGGAACGAGCGCTGGTAGGCGAGCAGAGGGCGGAGGTCGCCGCGGCGCAGCAGGGCTTCGATGCCGTCGGCGACGATGACGGCCGACTTCATGGCCATGTAGACGCCCGTCGAAAAAATCGGATCGAGGAAGCCGGCCGCGTCGCCGACGCAGACGAAGTTCGCGGCCACGATGCGCTCCATCGCATACGAGAAGTCCTTGCGCGTGCGCACCTCGCCGACGCGCTCGGCGTCCTTCATCCGATTCGCGACGTACGGCGTCTGCGCGATGGTCCGCTCCAGCAGCTCCTCGGGGCGCAGCCCGCAGGACTTCACGTGCTCGCTGGTGGCCACGAGGCCGACGCTCATGACCTCCTGCGTGATCGGGATCATCCAGAACCAGGCGTCGCGCAGGACGACGACGACGATGTTCCCGCCCTCGCGCCCCGGCGGCCGCGGCACGTCGCGGTAGTGGGCGAAGGTGGCCACGCTCTTCAGGCGCTCGATCTGCGTGCGCCCGCCGAGGCGCTGGCCGAGGAAGGCGTTGTGGCCGCTGGCGTCGACGAGGAGGCGCGCTTCGAGCGTGTCGCCGGCCGCGGTGGTCACAATCGCTTTCGAAGGATCGGCGAGGTCGGCGTTGACGACGTTCGTCTCCTGGCGCACCTCGACGCCGGCTTCGTTCGCGGTCTTCATCAGCAGCTCGTCGAATTTCGCGCGCGTCACCTGGAAGGCCCGGTCGTGCGGCGCCGGCAGGTTCTGATCGAAGCGGAAGGTGTAGCCGAGGCCGCCGTCGCCGGTGACGAACTCGGCGCCGTACTTCGGGACGAAGTCGCCTTTCTCGAGCTGCTCGAGGATGCCCAGGCGCTGGAATACGTCGTTGTTGAACGGGAGGAGCGACTCGCCGATCTGGAAGCGGGGGAAACGCTCGCGCTCGAGCAGGAGAACGCTGAATCCTTTTTTCGCCAGAAGGGTCGCGGTGGTCGAGCCGGCCGGCCCGCCGCCGATGACGATGACGTCGTGCATGGTTCTTTCAGTTTATGCTGGAGAGCGGATGCTGGAACGATTCCTTCGACTCGCGGCGGACGAGCCCGACGCCGCCGCGCTGATCAGCGATCACAACACGATTACCCGCGCGCAGCTTCTGGCCGCGGCGCAGGCCATCGCCGCGCGCTTCGCCGCCGCCGGCCTGCGCGAAGGCGACCTCGTCGGCGTGCAGCTGCCGAACTCGGTCGGCTTCGTGGCCGCGTTCCTGGCGGCGCTCGAGCGCAAGCTGGTGATGGTGGCGATCGACCGCGACGCCACCGAGACCGAGGCCGGCAGGATCCTCTCGCACTTCGCGGTCAAGGGATTCCTCTGGAGCGGATGCGAGCTGACCACGCGCGTGCTCTCGGAGCGGCCGGCCATTCCATCGGAGGCGCGGCTGATCAAGACGACGTCGGGCTCGACCGGCGCGCCGAAGGGCATCGTCGCCAGCGCGGAGAATCTCCTCGCCGACTGCCTCAACATCTGCGCGACGATGGACATCCGTCCGGACGACGTGAACTTCGGCGCGATCCCGTTCTCGCACTCGTACGGCTTCTCGAACCTGGTCACGCCGCTGATCGTGCAGGGGACCGCGGTCGTGATCTCGAACGAGTACCTCCCGCACTCGATCCTGGCGCTCTGCAACCGCCACCGCTGCACGGTCGCGCCGCTGATTCCGATGGTGTTCGAGCACCTGACGACGGTGGAGGGCAACTTCGACACGGTGCGCACGTTTCTCTCCGCCGGCGCGCCGCTCGCGCCCGCGGTGTCGCGCCGCTTCCGCGAGCGCTTCGGCCGCGAGATCCATTCGTTCTACGGCTGCAGCGAATGCGGCGGGATCACGTACGACCGCCGCGGCGGCGCGGTGGAGCGCGGCACGGTCGGGAGGGCGATGGAGAACGTGGCGCTGTCGCTCGCGGACGGCCGCCTGGTGGTGCGCAGCGCGGCCGTCGCCCTCGGCTACCTGCACGACGCGCGGACGTTCGCGCCGTTCGACGCGTTCGTCAGCGACGACCTCGCGCAGATCGACGACGACGGCGAGGTCTCGCTCACCGGCCGCGCCTCGGAACTGATCAACACCGCCGGCCGCAAAGTGAACCCGCGCGAAGTCGAGCAGGTCATCCTCCAGATCGACGGCGTGCGCCAGGCGAAGGTCTACGGCGCTGCCGCCGGCGCGCGCGGCGAGGTCGTGGCCGCCGCGATCGTGGCCAGCCCCGACGTGACGCGCGAACAGGTCCGCGAGTTTTGCCGCGCGCGCCTCTCGCCGCACAAGGTGCCGCGCATCGTCAAGCTCATCGACGCCATTCCGGTCGACGACCGCGGAAAGGTCCGGCGTGCGGCGCTGGCGGAGCTGTGACGGTTGTTAGTTCGTAGTTCTTAGTTCTTAGTTGAAGGCGCCGCCGACTTAAGAACTTAAGAACCTAACAACCTAAGAACTAAGAACTAAGAACTAACAACTAACAACTACAATCCCCCGCCCATGGCCGACACGATCCACCACCTCCTCACCGCATGGATGAAGTTCGTCCTCGACTGGGGCTACCTCGGCGTGTTCATCATGATGGCCTTCGAGTCGACGGCCCTCCCGATCCCCGCCGAGATCGTGATCCCGCCCGCCGCGTACTGGGCCTCGCAAGGCCGCTTCAACATCGCCCTCATCGTCATCGCTGCGACGACCGGCTCGTGGGTCGGCTCCGCGCTGAGCTACTGGATCGCCTGGAAGCTCGGCCGCCCCCTCGTGGAGCGCTACGGCCGCTACGTGCTGATGTCGCCGCCGAAGATCGCCAAGGCCGATCATTGGTTCGGCGAGTACGGCGCCGGCGGGATTTTCGTGGCCCGCCTGCTGCCCGCCATCCGCCACCTGATCTCGATCCCCGCCGGCATCTTCAAGATGAACTTCCGCGCGTTCTCGATCATGACGGTCCTCGGCGCGGGTCTCTTCAACGGCGCGCTGGCGTGGTTCGGCATCCAGGTCCTCGGCGATCAGCCCGCGCTGATGCAGGACCCCGACGCGCTGACGAAGGTGCTGAAGACGAAGTCGCTCTGGCTGATCGGCTTCGCGGTGGTGGTGGCGCTGCTGTACTGGCTGATGACGTGGATGCAGAAGCGGGCCACCGCTCGCCGCGCCGCTTAGGTGAAAACGGCTGAAGTCACGGTCGGCGCTCAGGAGCTCGCTGACACCCCGCTGCACGCAGATCGCGGCAATCCGCGCGTCATTCACCAGCGGCCCGGAAACCCAGTAGCCCGGCCCTTCCGCGAGGACGACGACGCTGGGCGATTCCAGCCAGGCGTCGACTTGATGGATCGCGCGCGCCAGCGGCGTCGGCGGTGCAAAAATCCTCGGATGGGTGACGATGGCGATGAACTCGTGGAGGCACGACCAGGGGATGGCCCACGACGCCGGCCCCTCCGCCAGCGCTTCGATGACGCGATAGGCCTCGGCGTGCCACGGCGAGTCCTGGCGATGCGCGTAGACGAGGAGGTTGGTGTCGACCGCGATCACGCCCCTCGCCCTTCATAGACGAGGTCGCGAATGCGCTCCCAGCTTCCGCCGGCGACGCCGGGCTGCAGTCCTCTGCCCTTGAACGAGGCCCGCCGAAGACGGAACTTGCGCCGTTGTTTGCGCTCCGCGAGGGCGCGGCGGAGACCCTCTTCCATCAGGGTCCGCAAGGTCGTGTCTTCGTTCGCGGCCACGCGCTTGGCTTCGTCGAGAAGGGCATCCGCAATCTCGATGGTCGTCTTCACAGACCCATATTGCCATATCGCCGGCGCTCAGCCGCGCGAAGCGCCGGCTGGAGCGGCGGCAGATATTGCGGCGCGCAGCGTCCGCAATATCCGCAATATCAGGACTTCAGCAAGGCTTCGCCGAGCTCGCGGGAGCGCCGCGTGGCTGCCTCGACCGCGTTCATCAACGTCGTGCGCACGCCGCCGTGCTCGAGCGTGTGCAGGCCGGTGATGGCCGTGCCGCCCGGAGAGGTGACCATGTCCTTGAGCCGTCCCGGATGCTCGTTCGTCTCCAACAGCAACTTCGCCGAGCCGAGCAAAGTTTGCGCGGCCAGGAGCTGCGCGGTTCGTCGCGACAGCCCGACCTTCACGCCGGCATCGCTCAGGGCCTCGAGAATCAAAAACACGTACGCCGGCCCGGAGCCGGAGAGGCCCGTGACCGCATCGAGCAGCGACTCGTCGAGGACGACGGTGATGCCGATCGCGTCGAAGATCTTCTTGGCGTCGTCGAGGTCCGACTGGCGCGCGTGCTCGCCGCCCGCGATCGCCGTCGCCGCAGCGTCGACGAGCGCCGGCGTGTTCGGCATGGCCCGCACGACGCGCGTCCCGCCCGGCAGCCGCGCCTGGATCGCCGCCACCGGCACGCCCGCAGCGATGGAGATGACGAAGGCCTCAGGGTCGATCGCGTCCGCGATCTCGTCGAGGACCTTGCTGAAGATCTGCGGCTTGACGCTCAGCACCACGATGCGCGCCGACGCCGCCTCGCGGTTGTTCATGGTGGTGCGGATGCCGTAGGCGTCGGCGAGCTCGCGCATCCGCTCCGGCCGCGGCCCGGAGGCGACGACGTCGCCGGGCGCAAACACGTTGCCGCGGAGCAACCCGCGGATCATGGCCTCGGCCATGTTGCCGGCGCCGATGAAGGAGAGGGAGGTCATGGCAACTCCTGCAAGAGCGCGTCGAGCTGGCCGACGAGCGCCGGAGGGTCGTCGCGGACCGTCGCCCAAATACGCGCGAAATCCAACTTCCGGTAATGATGAATCGCGACGTGCCTCTGCGCGATGATTTCCGACCACGTAACGGTGGTCAAGCGAGCGCGCGTTTCGGCACTGACATTGCCCGCTGCTTCTCCGATGATTTCCAGACAGCGCACGACGGCGTACTGCGTTTTTTCGTCCTGAAGGAACTCCCCTTCGGTCATGCCGGAAACAAAACGCAGCGCCAGTCGCGCTGACGCGACGATGTCCTGGAGCCAGCCGAGGTCAGGCAACGTCAAGTGCCACCACCGACGACAGAATCGCTCGCTTGCGGAACCGATTGTCGCTCTTCTCGACGGCAGGCCGTTCGACGAGATCCACCTCTCGTCCGAAAATCTCTTTGAGCTCGCTCTCCATCCTCACCCAGTCGAACAGCGACCACGGCGCGTCCGCTGCAAACCTCACCAGCACATCCACATCGCTATCCGCCCGAAACTCCTCCGGCCGCGTGACGCTGCCGAACAGCGCGAACTCCGTCACCTTCCACTTGCGGCAGAACTCCCGCAGGCGCTCCTTCGGAATCTCGATGGCGATCACGCCGCCGCTCCGTGGCATTTCTTGTACTTCTTCCCCGACCCGCACGGGCAGGGATCGTTGCGGCCGACCTTGGCCTCTTTCCGCTTCACCGTCTGCGGTTGCGAGCCGTCGCCGCCGGAGAAATACATCGGCTGCTGCTTCGGGCGGGGGGGCGGGAGGGCGCGCTGCACGCGCTGCACTTCCTCCTCTTCGCCCTCGCGCTGCATGACCACCTCCGTCTTCCAGAGGTACTTCACCACGCGGTCCTGGATGCGCTCCATCATCTCCGTGAAGAGCTCGAACGATTCCTTCTTGTACTCCACCAGCGGGTCGCGCTGGCCGTAGCCGCGGAGGCCGATCCCTTCCTTGAGGTGGTCGATGTTCAGCAGGTGGTCCTTCCACTGCTGATCGATCACCTGCAGCAGCAGGTACTTCTCGTGGAGGCGCATCATCTCCGAGCCGATGGCGCTTTCCTTCTCGTCGTAGCGCTTGTTGACCGCCTCGACGATCATCGCCTTCACCGACTCGCGCGGCGTCGTCTCCAGGTCGACGCCGGCGGTCTTCAGGTCGACGCCGAAGAAGTCGTACAGCTCCGCGTTGAGCTCCGCCTCGTCGGGATGCTCGCGCTGGTCCTCGGGGTAATGCGTGTCGACGAGGTAGTCGACGATCTCGTCGGCGGCGTTGAGGATGTAGTCCTTCCCCTCGCGTCCGTCGAGGATCGAGCGGCGCAGCGTGTAGATCGTCTCGCGCTGCTTGTTCATCACGTCGTCGTACTCGAGCAGATGCTTGCGGGCGTCGAAGTTGCGCCCCTCCACCTGCTTCTGGGCGCGCTCGATCGACTTCGTCACCATCCCGTGCTCGATCGGCTCCCCTTCCTGCATGCCCAGGCGCTCCATCCACCCCTTCAGGCGGTCGCCGCCGAAGATGCGCATCAGGTCGTCCTCGAGCGAGAGGTAGAAGCGCGACGAGCCGGGATCGCCCTGGCGGCCGGAGCGGCCGCGGAGCTGGTTGTCGATGCGCCGCGACTCGTGGCGCTCCGTGCCGAGGATGTGCAGCCCGCCGAGGCCGACCACTTCTTCGTGCTCGCGCTGCCACTGCTCGCGGATCTCCGCCTCGATGCGGGCGCGCTCCGCCGGATCCGTCACTTCCTTCGTCTTCTGCGCGGCCATGTACTCCGGATTGCCGCCGAGGAGGATGTCCGTGCCGCGGCCGGCCATGTTCGTGGCGATCGTGACCGCGCCCTTGTGTCCCGCCTGGGCCACGATCTCCGCCTCGCGCTCGTGATGCTTCGCGTTCAGCACCACGTGCGGCACGCCCTGGCGTTTGAGCATCGACGCCAGCAGCTCCGACTTCTCGATCGAGATCGTGCCGACGAGCGCCGGCTGCCCCTTGCCGTGCTTGTCTTTGATCTCCTCGACGATGGCGTTGAACTTCTCGCGCTCCGTGCGGTAAACGAGATCGGCCTGATCGCGGCGGATCATCGGCTTGTTCGGCGGGATGACCACGACCTCGAGGTTGTAGATCTTGTCGAACTCCGCCGCCTCCGTGTCCGCCGTGCCGGTCATGCCGGCCAGCTTGTCGTACATGCGGAAGAGGTTCTGGAACGTGATCGTGGCCAGCGTCTGGTTCTCGGCCTCGATCTTCACGTTCTCCTTCGCCTCGACGGCCTGATGCAGACCGTCGCTCCAGCGCCGGCCGGGCATGAGGCGTCCCGTGAACTCGTCGACGATGATGACCTCGCCGTCCTTCACGACGTACTCGACGTCGAGCTTGTAGAGCGTGTGCGCGCGCAGGGCCTGCTGGACGCAGTGCAGCGTGTCCATGTTGGCCGGGTCGTAGAGGTTCTCGACGTTGAGCAGCTTCTCCGCGTGCGCGACCCCCTCCTCCGTCAGCACCGACGTGTGCTGCTTCTCGTCGACCTGGAAATCAGTCTCCTTGACCAGGCGCGGGACGATGCGGTCGCAGGCGTAGTACTTGTCGACCGACTCCTCCGAGGGGCCGCTGATGATCAGCGGCGTGCGGGCCTCGTCGATGAGGATGGAGTCGACCTCGTCGACGATGGCGTAGGCCGGGTCGCGCTGCACCATGGCCTCGAGGTCGAACTTCATGTTGTCGCGGAGGTAGTCGAAGCCGAACTCGTTGTTCGTGCCGTAGGTGACGTCGCAGCGGTAGGCCTCCTGGCGCTCGCGGTCGCCGTGCGGGTTCTGGATCACGCCGACGGTGAGGCCGAGGAACTTGTAGAGGCGGCCCATCCACTCCGAGTCGCGGCGGGCCAGGTAGTCGTTGACGGTGACGACGTGCACGCCGCGTCCGGTGAGGGCGTTGAGGTAGACCGGCAGAGTGGCGACGAGGGTCTTTCCTTCGCCCGTCTTCATCTCCGCGATCTTGCCGCGGTGCAGGACGACGCCGCCCATCAATTGGACGTCGAAGTGGCGCATGTTGAGGACGCGCTTGCCGCCCTCGCGCGCTACGGCGAAGGCCTCGGGGAGGAGATCGTTGAGCGCTTCCTGCAGGTCCGTCTGCGCGGCCTTGACGGCGTTCTCGTCGCGCGGCACTTCCTTCTTCACGGCGTCGAGGGCCTCGACCACGGGGCGCAGGCGCTCGCGGAACTCCTTCGTCTTCTCGCGCAGCTCGTCGTCGGAGAGCGCGCTGATCTCGGGCTCGAGGGCGTTGATTTGATGGACGATCGGCAGCATCCGCTTCACGTCGCGGTCATGCTTCGATCCGAAAATGGCGGTCAATACTTTCTCGATCATGGTCCTTCTCTTTTTGGATGGGGCGGTACAGCGAGCGAAGGGATCGCTACGCTGACGGAGCCCGCGGCG
>JBKOUP010000459.1:0-9383 GCA_046723495.1 Acidobacteriota bacterium | reverse complement strand
GGCTGGCCCAGAGGAAACGGTGAGCCGACCGGTATTGCTGGACAGCTCGTTTCTGATCGCTCTCGATCGCGAGGCGGCCCGAAGTGAAGAAGGCCCGGCCCGGCGGCTCCTGATGCGGCTACGCGGGCGGCGGCTGGTCGTCTCCGTCGTTACGATCGAGGAGATCCTCGAAGGTGCAGCGGACCAAACCGCCGCTCTGGCATTCCTACAGCGTTTCACGCTTCAGGGTCTGCACCTCGCACAGGCACGACGGTGTGCGCTCCTGCAGCGCCGCGCGGCGCGCCGGATGGGCGAGAATGACGCCTGGCTCGTCGCCACCGCTCAGTCATTGGATGCCGATCTCGCCGGCGCCGACCGCGCGGCGTTCGAACGGCTTGGCGACCGCTATCTGCATTTTCGCTGACCGGAAGCGGATCTCCAGCGCACCACCCGCCTCGGCTGCCGAATCCTGCCGAGTCACGGCGCCACGAACTCCCCTTCGTGCACGCCCGGCTCCGCCTCCACCGTCAGCTTCGTCGAGGCCCGGAACTCGCCGACCTTCATCCGCACCGTGTACTCGCCGGGAGCGACGAACGCTGCCTGCGACTCGCTGCCGCGCTCCTCGCCGATCGCTTCGCGCGGCTCCGGCCGCAGGTCCCACACCACCCGGTTGAACCCCGGCCGGCTCGTCCCTTCGAGCTCGCGCACGCGCGTCCCCTTGGCGTTCTCGATCGTGATCGACACGGTCTCCGCCGGCGTGGCCGGCAGGTAGTAATTGATGATCGCGCCGAACGGCGGGTTCTTGGCCTTGAACACGTGCGCGCCCCACAGGCCGCCGATCGGCGTGTAGTAGAACTCCGTCGCCGGACGCGGGGCGAAGAGGATCGTCTGCCCGAGCTTCTCGGACGCGATCTGCTCGAGCGGCGAGATGTCGTCGATGACGTAGATGCTCCTCCCGTGCGTGCCGATCAGCAGGTCGTGCTCGCGCGGATGGATCTCGATGTCGTCGACCGACACCGTCGGCAGCCCGTCTTTGAGCTGCTGCCACTGTCCGCCGCGGTCGAGCGACATGAAGATACCGAACTCCGTCCCCGCGAAGAGCAGATTCGGATTCACCGGATCCTCGCGGAAGCCTTTGATCGGCGCGTCGAGATTGCCGACGATGGAGCGCCACGTCGCGCCGGAATCGTCGGTCGTGAACAGATAGGCGTGGAAGTCGTCGCTGCGATGCCCGTCGATGGCCGCGTAGGCGCGCGCAGCATCGTGATTCGACGCCTGCACGCGCGAGACCCACAAGCCGGCCGGAACGCCGGGGATATTCGGGGCGACGCTGCGCCAGCTCTTGCCGCCGTCGCGCGTCACCTGCACGTTGCCGTCGTCGGTGCCGGCCCAGATCACGTTGCGGTCCTTCGGCGACTCGCTCAGGGCGACGACGGTGTCGTAGTTCTCCGCGGCCGAGCCGGCCGTGGCCATCGTCTTCGTCGTCGGATTGGTGAGGTCGGGCGAGATCGCTGCCCAGTTCTCGCCGCGATTCGTGAGGCGGAAGACGCGGTCGCCGCCGACGTAGAGCGTCTTCGGATCGTGCGACGAGAGGATGATCGGCGTGTTCCAGTTGAAGCGGAAGCGCGGCGTCCCCTCCTTCGCCTGCGGCTGGATGTTGCGGCGGCGGCCGGAGGCGAGATCGAGGCGCGACATCTCCCCGCCCTGCGACTCGCTATAGATGATGTTCGCGTTCGTCGGATCGATCTGGGCCCAGAAGCCGTCGCCGCCGTTGACGAAGAACCAGTCGGCGTTCGTGATGGCCGAGGCGTTCGGATTGGGGCCGTACGAAAACTCCTGGTGGCGCACCTGGGCCTTGCCGCACCACGTGCCGTTGTCCTGCAGACCGCCGCAGACCGTGTACGGTTTATCCATGCCGTAGGCGATGTTGTAGAACTCGCCGAGGGCGACGTTGTTCTGGAAGTCCCACGTCTTGGCCTTGTCGTAGGAGAAGTAGATGCCGCCGTCCGTGCCGAGGAGGGCGTGGTTGGAGTTACTCGGATCGATCCACATGGCGTGGCAGTCGCCGTGGATGTCGCGCGCGCCGGTGTTGAGGAAGGTGCGGCCGCCGTCGTCGGAGACGGCCGTTCCGAAGCCGAGGACGTAGACGCGCTGGTCGTTGTTCGGGTCGACGCGCACTTTGCCGAAATAGAAGCCGCGAGGACTGAGATCGCTGACCCGCGTCCAGTGCGCGCCGGCGTCGTCGGTGCGGAAGATGCCGCCGCTGTGGCTGCGCATCCCTTCGAGCGATTGCGCGCCGCCGATGTCCGACTCGATGATCGCGTAGAGCACGCGCGGATTCTTGCGGTAGATGTCGAGCCCGATGCGGCCCATCTCCGCGGGGAGGCCGTTCGTCAGTTTCTGCCAGGTCTTCCCGGCGTCGATCGACTTGAAGATGCCGCCGGTCGCGCCGCCGTTGGTGAAGCCCCACGGATAGCGGTGCCGCGCCCAGAGCGCCGCGTAGACGGTCGAGGGATTGGCCGGATCGACGACGACGTCGATCGCGCCGGTATTCTCGTCGACGGCGAGGACGTGCTGCCACGTCTTGCCGCCGTCGCCGCTCTTGAAGATGCCGCGCTCGCGGTTCGCGCCCCAGAGATGCCCGAGGGCGGCGACGTAGACGACGTCGTCGTTCTTCGGATCGAGGGCGATCTTCGGAATGTCCTGCGTGTCGCGCAGGCCCACGTTCGTCCACGTCTCGCCGCCGTTGGTGCTCTTGTAGACGCCGTCGCCCCACGACGAGCTGTTGCGGCTGTTTCCTTCGCCGGTGCCGACCCAGACGATCTTCGGATTGTTCTGCGACACCGCCACGGCGCCGACCGAGGCCACCGGCTCTTTGTCGAAGACGCCCTGCCAGGTCGTGCCGTTGTTCATGGTCTTGAGCACGCCGCCCGTGCCGACGCCGGCGTAGATCGTGTACGGCTCTTTCTCGACGACGGCGAAGTCGGAGATGCGGCCGCCCATGTTCGCCGGTCCGATGGAGCGCCAGCGCAGCGGCCGGACGTCGAGCGAGGGCGGGCGGGGCGCCGCCGTCGTCGTCGTTTTCGAGGGCGGCGTCTGCGCCGCCTCGGCCGGATCTCTGGGCGGCTGCGGCGGCTGCTGGGCGAAGACGGCCGGCGCGAAAAGAAGGATTGCGACAATCGCTTTCATGGAGCGGGATACTAAAGCGATTCGAGCTCCATCGTCATCTCGATCATCGTGTCGCGGAAGCCGAGGCGATGAAAGAGCCGCTGCGCCTCGGCGTTCGCCGCGGCCGACTCCAGCACGACGCGCGGGGCGCCGCGCTCGCGGAGCCAGCCGACCGCCGCGCCGATCAGCTGCGTGGCCACGCCGGAGCGGCGCGCCTCCTCGACGACGGCGACGTCGTGGATGAAACCGGCCGGCCCGCGCAGCTCTTTCCACGACAGCGGCTCGAGCGCGGCGAAGACATACCCGGCGATGCGCCCCTCCTCCTCGGCCACGAAGACGCAGGCGTCGGGCGAGTCGAGCATGCCGGTAAGGAAGGCGGCATACCCGCGCTCGCTCCCCTCCATCGGCGCCAGGAAGCGCTGGGGATCGAAGGCGTAGTGGGTTCGCATCAGCATCGCGCCGAGGCGGCCGAGGGCGCCGGCGTCGCGCCGTTCCGCGCGTCGGATGTTCATGACCACATGCTATTAAAATCCGCAGCCGCATGAACCGGCGCACATTCCTCCGCACCTCCGCCCTCCTCGGCGCCGCTTCGCGAGTGCCGGCGCTCCTCGCCCAACGCACGGAGGCGCCGCTGCCGCCGCCGATCGCCGCGCTGGCGTCGATGCGCGATCGGGCCAAGCCGATCACGAACGACGAGCGCCGCGCCCGCATCGAGAAGGCGCGGCGGATCATGTCCGCGGAAAAGATCGGCGCGCTCGTGCTCACCGGCGGCGCCTCGCTCACGTACTTCACGAACATCCGCTGGTTCGGCGGCGAGCGCCTCTTCGCGTGCGTGATTCCCGCCAAAGGCGAGCCGTTCTTCGTCTGTCCCGCCTTCGAGGAGGAGCGGGCCAACGAGCAGATCGCGCGCGGGCCGTTCGGCGGCGGCCACGCAGATGTCCGCACGTGGCAGGAGGACGAGAGCCCGTACGCGCTCGTCGCGCGCGGCCTCGCCGATCGCAAGCTGTCGGCGGCGACGGTCGGCATCGACGAGAACGCGAAGTTCGTCTGGAGCGAAGGGATCGCCCGCGCCGCGCGGCAGGCCCGCATCGTCCTCGGCACGCCGGTCACCGCCGGCTGCCGGATGATCAAGGACACACACGAGCTGGAGCTGATGCAACTGGCGAACACCGCCACATGGACGGTGTACCGCGCGGTGTACCAGGCCCTGCAGCCCGGCATGACCCAGAACCAGGTCTCCGCGCTGATCGCCCAGGCCTACCACCGCGTCGGATTTCCGGGGGAAGCGAGCGTGCAGACCGGCCCCTACACCGCCCTTCCGCACGGCTCGATCGAGTCGCAGGTCATCGCCGAGGGGACGATCATCAAGGTCGACGACGGCTGCACGGTGGAGGGCTACCAGTCCGATATCACGCGCACATTCGTCCTCGGCAAGGCAACGGAGAAAATGAACCGCGTGTTCGACATCGTCCGCCGCGCGCAGAGCGCCGCGCTGGCCGCCGCCAAGCCGGGCGCGCCGCTGGAGTCGATCGACGCCGCCGCGCGCAAGGTCATCACCGGCGCCGGCTACGGCCCCGCCTTCAAGTTCTTCAGCCACCGCCTCGGACACGGCATCGGCATGGAAGGCCACGAGTGGCCGTACCTGGTGAAGAACAACATGTTCGGCTGGACGCGGTCGTTGCGCGCGCGGCCGGGCATGACCTTCAGCGACGAGCCAGGCGTCTACATCCGCGGCGAGTTCGGCGTCCGCCTCGAGGACGACATGGTGATCACGCCGGAGGGGGCGAGGCTGTTCACGCCGCAGTCGGAGTCGCTGGAGAAGCCGTTCTGAGCGGCCTAATCTCGATAAGATGCGCGGTCATGAAAACGCTGACCGCGGCCCTCATCCTCTCCGCATCGACGCTCGCCGCCCAGACGACGACGAATCCGTTCTTCGCCGAGAGCACGCTTCCCTTTCACGCCCCTCCGTTCGACAAGATCCACGACGCCGACTACCAGCCGGCCATCGAAGAGGGGATGAAGCAGCACCTCGCGGAGATCAAGGCCATCGCCAACGACACGGCGGCGCCGACGTTCGCGAACACGATCGAGGCCATGGAGAAGTCCGGCCGTCTCCTCGGCCGCGTGCAGCGCGTCTTCGGCGGCATGGCCCAGGCGAACACGAATCCGACGATCCAGAAAATTCAGTCCGAGGAGGCGCCGAAGCTCTCCGCGCACCGCGACGCCATCTACCTCGATCCGAAGCTCTTCGCGCGCGTGAAGGCCGTCTACGAGCATCGCGCCTCGCTGAATCCGGAGCAGAAGCATCTCGCCGACCGCTACTACAAAGACTTCGTCCGCGCCGGCGCGCTGCTCTCCGAGGCGGATAAGGAAACGCTCCGGGCCCTGAACAAGGAGCAGTCGAAGCTGACCACCGACTTCCGCAAGAAGGTGCTCGCCGACACGAACGCCTCGGCCCTCGTCATCGACGACGTCAAGGAGCTCGACGGCCTGCCGCAGTCCGACATCGACGGCGCCGCGGAGGCGGCCAAGAGCCGCAACCTCGCCGGCAAGTGGGTGATCACGCTGCAGAACACGACCCAGCAGCCGGCCCAGACGTACCTGAAAAATCGGGCCGTGCGCGAGCGGCTCTTCCGCGCCTCGTCGCTCCGCGGCAATCACGGCGGCGAGAACGACACGACCGCGATCGTGACCCGCCTGGCCCAGCTCCGCGCCGAGCGCGCCAAGCTCCTCGGATATCCGACCTTCGCCGCCTACGAGCTCGAAGAGAACATGGCCAAGGGGCCGCAGAACGCCATCAAGCTGATGACCGACATGGTCCCGGCCACGGTGGCCAAGACCCGCGGCGAAGCGGCGCGGATGCAGAAGCTCGCCCCCGAGCCGCTGCAGCCGTGGGACTGGCAGTTCTACGCCGAGCAGGTGCGCAAGAACGAGTACGACCTCGACGAGGCGCAGGTGCGGCCGTACTTCGAGATCGACCGCGTCCTCCGCGACGGCGTTTTCTTCGCCGCCACGAAACTCTACGGCATCACCTTCAAGGAGCGCCACGACCTTCCCGTCTATCAGGCCGACGTGAGGGCCTTCGACGTCTTCGACCACGACGGCAAGCCGCTGGCGATCTTCTACTTCGATCCCTTCGCGCGCTCGAACAAGGCCGGCGGCGCCTGGACCAGCAGCTTCGTCGGACAGTCGAAGCTCCTCGGCACGAAGACGGTCAACTACAACGTCGAGAACTTTCCGAAGCCGGCGCCCGGCCAGCCGGCGCTGCTGACCTTCGGCGAAGTGACGACGATGTTCCACGAGTTCGGCCACGCCCTGCACGGGATCTTCTCGACCGTCACCTATCCGACGAGCGGCGGCACGCCGCGCGACTGGGTCGAGTTCCCGTCGCAGTTCAACGAGCATTGGGCCCTCGAGCCGTCCGTCTTCGCCAACTACGCGAAGCACTACAAGAGCCGAGAGCCGATGCCGAAGGAGCTCGTGGCCAAGCTGCAGAAGTCGCGCACGTTCAACCAGGGCTTCGGCACCGCCGAGTACCTGGAGGCCGCGCTGCTCGATCAGGCCTGGCACGCGCTGCCCGCCGGCACGCCGCTGCAGAACGTGAACGCGTTCGAGCCGGCCGCGCTGAAACAGTTCAAGATCGACATCGCCGAGGTTCCGCCGCGCTACCGTACGACCTACTTCTCGCACATCTGGGCCGGGGGCTACTCCGCGGCGTACTACGCATACCTCTGGAGCGAGGTGCTCGACGACGACGCCTACTACTGGTTCCGCGAGCACGGCGGCATGACCCGCGCGAACGGACAGAAGTTCCGGGACATGATTCTTTCGCGCGGCGGCATGGAAGATACGGCCGAGATGTACCGCGCCTTCCGCGGACGCGATCCGAAGGTCGAGCCGCTGCTCATCGAGCGGGGACTGAAGGAAGCGCCGAACGACGCGGCCGTGCAGTAGTGAAGCATGGACTCCGACGTCGACGCGGGAGGACTTCGGTTCAATGTGCGGGTCTTCCTGCCGCTGATCGTCTTTCTGGCACTGGTCGTTCACCTGCTGCTGCCGAGAATCTCGATCCTCGACGACTCGTGGCGCGTCTTCCGCTCGCTGTCGCTGGCGCTGGTGGCCTGCGCAATCGTCGCGCAGGCGCTGAGCTACGTTGCCAACGGCTCGGTGCTCCGGGCCATCGTGGCCTCGTCGGGCGAGCGCGTCGCCCTCCTCCGTGCCACGGCCATCGTCATGGCCGCATCGACGGTCTGCCTCGTCGCGGGCGGCATCGTCGGCTACGGCGCCGCGGTCTATGAATGGACGCGGCGGAGCGGCGCGTCGCGCCAGACGGCGGCGATCGCGGCGTGGCTGCCGTCGGTCTTCGACGCGGCGGCGCTCGTCGTCGTGGCCCTCGCCAGCGCCGTCGAGCTGCTCTTCGGACAACGGCTGCCGAGGTCCGTCGCCGGTGCGCTGATCGTGGTGATGTCGTTTCTGATCGTTTCCATCGCCGGGAGCTTCTACGCGATCGGGCATCCCGACCGGCTCGCCGCGCTGCTGCGGCGGATTCCGATTCTGCACAAGCGGCTCGGCCCGACGGTTCGCGATCTGCCGCCGCGCCTCGCCACCGTCGCGAATGCCCTGCGGCAGCGCCGCGGCGTCGAGGCGGCGGCGTCCGCGATCCTCAATCTTTTGTTCGACCTCGTCACCCTGGCGCTGATCTTTCTCGCGGCCGGCTATCGCATCTCTCCGTCGATGCTGATCGCCGGCTACGGCGTTCCGCTGCTGCTCGGGCGCTTCAGCTTTCTCCCCGGCGGCATCGCCGTGATCGAAGTCGGAATGACCGCGCTCTACACCGCCCTCGGCGTCCCGCCGCAGATCGCCGTCGTGGTGATCCTCACCTATCGCTTCATCTCGTTCTGGCTGCCGACGCTGGCCGGCATTCCGGTCGCCATCGGCCTGCAGGCCCGGCGGCTAAAGGGGCCGGTCACTTCGCCGGAATGACCGGCAACTCGATGTGCGACGGATGCTGCGGGTCGTGCCAGACCGTGTTCGTCGCCGTCGCCCACCGCCGGTTCCGGTTGAGCGACTCGCCGGTGTTCGGATTGACGTCGAAGCGCGGGAAATTGCTGCTGGAGATGTCGAGGCGGATGCGGTGGCCGCGCTGGAACACGAGTGACGTCGGATAGAGCTCGATCGTGACCTCGTAGATCTGGCCCGGCTGCATCATCTCCGCCTTCCGCAGCGAGTTGCGGTACCGCGCGCGGACGATGGAGTCGCCGACGTTGAAGTCGACGCCGGCAGGGAAGTCGTCGTTGGGCGGATAGACGTCGACGAGCTTGGCCGTGAAATCGGTGTCCGGCGCATCGGACGACACCCACAGCTTGACGATGAGCCGCCCCGTCACCTCGACGTCGCGCTGGAGCGGCGCGGACTGAAAGACGAGCACGTCGTTGCGCGCGGAGAGCGGCCGGGTGTCGCCGTCGCACGGCCAATAGTCGGCGCGGCAGCGCTGATCCATCGCGCCGTTCGTGGCCAGAACGCCGGTGGAGCTGAGGTTGCCGCCGAGCGTCGGCACGGGATGCTTCGGGTCGAACTGAAACGACGCCGCCGCCGAGGACTCCGGCGGCTGCGGCGACAGCGCGCCGGCCGAGGTCAGGTAATAGTTCGTCGTGACGGCGCGCGACAGCGGCCACTCCCGCTCGTCGCGCCAATGACCGCCGACGAAGACGCGCCCCGCGGCGGTCTTGTGGCCGTCGCCGCCGCCCATGACGTAGATGCGCACCGGCGGCTCCTTGTCGACGCCGTTCGGAATCCCCTTGAGCCAGCGGTCGTACCAGCGTTTCGCGAAGTCGACGTAGCTGATCTTCGCGTCGGGACCGAACTCCGCCTCGCCCGCGAAATTGTCCTCCGCGCCGCCGTGCACCCACGGGCCCATGATCAGGCGCTGGTTATGCTTCGTCTTCGCCAGCGTCGCGTACGACATGGTCGACGTCTGCGCCGCCCACGAGTCGTACCAGCCGCCGATGTGCTCGACGGGAACGTCCTTGTACTCGGCGACGTGATCGACGACGCTCGCGCCGTAGTTGCGCCAGAAGTCGTCGAGATCGCCGTGGGCCATGGCCTCGATGAGCCACGACTCGTAATCGGGAACGAGTTTCAGCGGCGTCGTGCCGGCGCGCAGCGGCAGCCCCTTCACGTACTCCGTCACGTGCTTGGCCAGCTCGTCGAGCACCTGCTTCGTGTGCGGATTCGTC
>JBKOUP010000195.1:0-5135 GCA_046723495.1 Acidobacteriota bacterium | reverse complement strand
CGTCGGGACGGGTGCAATGGCTGTTCCCGGCGCGCCGTATATCACGATTCGTCGGCGCGGGTCTCTTCCTTCAATTGTTTCCAATTGAGACCTTCGCGGAAGAACAGCGCAATGCCGGTGACGACGACCGGCAGCGTGCCGACGATGTGCAGTAACACGGTGACGGCGACGGAGCTGTCGATGTCGAAACGGTAAAAGGTGGTGAGGACGTACTGACAGATCTTGTGAAATCCGCCCACGCCGCCGGGCGTCGGGATGGCCAGGCCGATCGTGGTCACGCCGCAGATGAAGAAGCTCGTGTCGAAGTCGAGGACGCGGTGCGCGGCCACGAGGACGAGCCAGAACTGCGCGGTGAGGCAGAACCAAATCGCCGCCGTGCAAAGCAGGACCTGGAGCAGCGCCAGCGGATGGCGGACGATGTCGAGCGACTTGGTGAAGGCGTCGAAGAACTTCATCCAGGCCTCGCGGAAGCGATGCGGGATGATGCCGCCGAGCCATTCATGGACGCGCCGCACCGGCTCGCGGAAGAAGAAGATGCCGACGGTGAGGGCGACCATCGCGGCGAGGACGATGCTCGCGCCGATGGCGCCGTCCTGCACGACGGCGCGGCCGGTCTGGAAGTCGTTCCAATGCCGGACGCAGTAATAGACGTAGACGAGGATGATGGCGATGAGGTCGACGATGCGCTCGGTCAGCACCGTGCCGAGGGCCACGGCGAAGCGGATGCGCGTGCGCCGCGCCAGCAACGCCGGGCGGGCCACGTCGCCGGCGCGGATCGGCAGCACGGTCGAGAGCATGTACCCTGTGGTGTTGGCGAAGAACGTCGGATAGAACGGCGGCGGGTGGTGGAGGTCGAGGAGCACGCGCCAGCGGATGGTGCGGAAGATGAGCGCGGAGAAGTTCGTCAACAGCCCGAGCGCGAACCAGGCGATGCTCGTCGATTTCAGAATGCGCCAGACGTCCCGCAGATTGCTGTTCCAGAGAAAGACGCCCAGCAGGAGAATGGTGAGAAGCGTGACCGAAATGATCTGGAGAGCGCGACGCAAGGGATGCGAAGTTTACGCGGAGTCCTGAGGACTCGATGAGGATCTACACGCACCCGTCGTTCTACCGCCACGATACCGGCGAAGGACACCCCGAGTCGGCCTCGCGCCTCGACTGGGCGCTGCACGGCGTGGCGCGCGCCGGGCTGGCATCATCCGTCATCAAAGAGACGGCCGTGCATGCCGACACGAGCCGCATCATCGAGAAGGCCCACGCGCCGGCGTACGAGGACGAAGTCGCCGCGGCCTGCCGCCGCGGGATGCAGTTTTTCCACTCCCTCGACAACCCGATCTCCTCCGACACCTTCGCCGCAGCGCGCGCGGCGGTCGGAACGACGCTGACCGCGGCGGAGGAGATGCTCGCGCATCGGCAGCGCGCCTTCGTCATCGCCCGCCCTCCCGGCCATCACGCCGAGCGCGTCGAGGCCATGGGCTTCTGCTTCTTCAACAACGTCGCCTGCGCCGCGGAGTGGCTGCGCGAGCAGCCCGGCATCGAGCGGCTCTTCATCTTCGACTTCGACGTCCACCACGGCAACGGCACGCAGCATACGTTCGAGCGGCGCGACGACGTCTACTACGCGTCGATCCACCGCTATCCGTTCTATCCCGGCACCGGCGCGGCGGACGAGGTCGGCGCCGGCCCGGGCCGCGGCTTCACCACGAACCTGCCGATGCCGGAGGACGCCGGCGACGCCATGTACCTCGACGCGGTCGAGGAGACGATCGTGCGCGTCATCGACGACTACCGCCCCAACGCCATCCTTCTCTCCGCGGGATTCGACGCCCACCGCCGCGATCCCCTCGGCGGGATGCGCGTGAGCGAGGAGGCTTACGGCGAGATCACGCGGCGCATCGTCGAGGCCGCGGAGCGCTGGTGCGACGGGCGCGTACTCTCGCTGCTCGAAGGCGGCTACGACCCCGAGGGGCTGTCGGCGAGCGTGGCCGAGCACGTGGCGGCGCTCTGCGAACGGCATGAGAGTACGATTGCGCCATGACGACAACCCCGTACGCTCCGCCGCCGCCGGTGCCTGCCGCCACGCCGCCGCCTCAGAAGAGCGGATGCCTGAAGTGGGCGGTGATCGGATGCGGCATCGTCATCGTGCTCCTGGCCGCGTTCTGTGCCGTGCTGGTGATCTTCGTCTTCGGCGCGATCAAGCGCAGCGACGTCTACAAGGGCGCGCTGCGGCGCGTGCAGGACGACCCGCGCGTCGTCGCCGCGCTCGGCTCGCCCGTCGAAGCGGGATGGATCGTCACCGGCAACGTGCACGTCGATACCAACGGCGGCAACGCCGAGATCAACTTCCCCGTCTCCGGTCCGAAGCAGAAGGCGAAGGTGCACGCCGTGGCCACGGTGGAGAACGGGCAATGGAAGTACACGATCTTGACGGTGCAGCCGCAGAGCGGGCCGTTGATCGATCTGAATTCACCGCCGTAGGCCAGATAGGTCAGAGCTACCTTCACCTGGAAACGATTTCGCCATAGAGCGCCTCCAGCCGCGCGATCCGCAGCTCCTTCGAGAACCCGCGAATCACGTGCTCGCGCGCGCTGCGCGCCACCGCGGCGGCGCGCTCCGGCTGGGCGATGACCTCGCCGATCGCGCGGGTGAGCGCGCCGACGTCGCGCGGCGGAATCAGCCAGCCGACGCCGGGCGACGACACGAGCTCGCGGTTGCCGCCGCAGTCGGTGGCGATGACCGGCTTGGCCATCGCCATCGCCTCGCGGATCGTCCCGGTGATCCCCGTGCCGGCCCACGAGGCGTCGACGACGAGGTCGGCCGCGGCGAGGACGTTGGGCATGTCGGTGCGCACCTCCACGATCGTTACGCGTTCCGCCGCGCCGCGCGCGCGCACGAACTCCATCACCTCGCCGCGCTCGCGCTCGTGCCGGCAGCCGATCAGCGCGAGCTGCACGTTCGGGTGCGCCATCACCGCGTCGACGAGCTCCATCCATCCCTTCCAGTCGCGCATCCCGACTTGCATCACCAGAAATCCGTCGAGGCGCTTCTCCGCGCGAAACGCGCGTCCATCCCGCTTCGAAGGATCGAACAGCGCCGTATCCGTTCCGGCGTAGACGACCGCGACCTTCTCCGCCGGCAGCCGCCCGCTCTCCACAATCACGCGCTTGATGGCCTCGCACACCGTGACCACGCGGTCGACGCGGCGGGCGCGGAACTTCGCGCCGTTCCAGCGGTCGAGCGGAAACGACACGCCGCGGTTCACCACCAGCGCCCCGACCGGCGCCACGTACGCCGCCGCCAGCGCCAGCGAATGCGCGACGCCCTTGTGCACGTGCACCACGTCCGGCCGCTCGCGGCGGAACAACCGGATCATCTTCACGAGGCTCAGCGGGTCGAACTCGTTGCGCAGCGGCATCGGCACGAAGCGCACGTCCGCCGCCGCCGCCCGCGCCGCCATCGCCTCGCCGGGGCGGCTGACGATCGTCACCTCATGCCCGCGTTCGCGCAGCCCCGAGGCTGCCTGAAACATCTGGTGCACCGAGCCGGTGTCGAACTGGTTGAACTCCAGAATCTGGAAAATGCGCATTGGCGCCCAATCGTGTATCGTTTCGCTTCCGCGGTACAAGGAGCCTGCCGATGCGACGAACTCTCATCCTCGCTTTCGTCACCCTCTTCATCGCCACCGTCGCCGCCGCCCACGAGCGGAAGGAGACGATCCACTACCCGTCGCTGGCCGGCGACGCCAGCGCCTATCTCGCGCTGCCGGAATCGCACGGCAACCATCCGGCCGTCATCGTCATCCAGGAGTGGTGGGGTCTCAACGACTGGGTCAAGGAGCAGGCCGACCGCTTCGCCGCCAAGGGCTACGTCGCCATCGCGCCCGACCTCTATCGGGGCAAGGTAGCCAGCGATCAGAACACCGCGCACGAGCTGATGCGCGGCCTGGCCCACGACCGGGCCATGGCCGATCTCACCAACGCGTTCAAATACCTGGCCACGCGCAAGGACGTCGACGCCAAGCGCATCGGCGTCATCGGCTGGTGCATGGGCGGCGGCTACGCGCTCGATCTGGCGCTGGCCGAGCCGAAGATCGCCGCGACGGTCATCAACTACGGCCATCTCGTCGCCGATCCCGCCGCGGTCAAGCCGCTGAGCGGTCCGATCCTCGGCAATTTCGGCGAGAAGGACCAGGGCATTCCGCCGAAGGACGTCGAGGCCTTCGAAAAGGCCCTCAAGGCCGCCGGCAAGAGCGCCGACATCAAGATCTATCCCGGCTGCGGCCACGCCTTCATGAATCCGAACAACACGCAGGGCTACGTGAAACCGGCCGCGGACGACGCCTGGAAGCGCATTGACGCCTTCTTCGCCAAGGCGCTTAAACTCTCGTGAGATGACACCGAAAAGCGATAAGCCGAAAGAGCTGAAAGTCACCGACAAGCGCATCTTCACGCCGGAGGGAGAGCTTCGCGAGGAGTTCCGCGACGACATCAAGCCGGCCGCCGATCCGATGGCGGCCAAGCCGATTGAGAAGCCCGTCGAGAAGCCGGCGGAGAAAAAAGCGGAAACGAAGAAGGAGCCGTCGCCGCGCGAGGAGCGCCGGCGCACCATCGCCGACAAAGCCCAGAACCCCGGCACCGCCTTCACCGACTTCGTCGAGCCGCTGATCGCCCAGGCCTACATGTCGCTGGGGATGCTGCGCAATCCCTATCAGCCGAAGCCGCAGATCGACACCGGCGCGGCGCGGCAGATGATCGAGATCCTGACCATGCTCAAGGACAAGACCGCCGGCAATCTGACCGCCGACGAGGACGACTTCCTCTCCACGCATCTCGGAGAGCTGAAGCTCGCCTTCGTGCAGCGGACGAAAAGCATCTGAATGAAGCGACGCCTCGTTTTTCTGCTCGCGTGGGTGTGTCTGGGTCCGCTGGCGTTGCAGGCGGAGCAGATCGCGCCGCGCGACGTCTGGCCGCAAGCGACCGGCGCGGTCGATTCCGGCGACGTCGCCGGCGCCACGAAGAGAACGGCGGACCTTCTCGATCTCGGCAAGAGCAACGGGATCCGCTCGTTTCCGCTCTATGCATCCGCGGCCGCGGCCTACGCGCGGCAAGCCGCGGCGCAGAAAAACCAGGCCGCCG
>JBKOUP010000163.1:0-10950 GCA_046723495.1 Acidobacteriota bacterium | reverse complement strand
GGTGCAGATCGGTCGAAAGGCCGTCGGAGACGTCGATGCACGCGGTGACCTGATCGATCTGGGCGAGCTCGCGGCCGAGCCGTACCTCGGGCTCGGGATCGACGTGCCGGCGAATCGCGCTGAGGGCGAATTCGCGCTGAGCGTACGGCACGTCCGGACCACTGTCGACGCTCCAGCCGTGCTGCAGGAACCACAGCCCCGCCGCGGCGCCGCCGACGGGGCGGCTCAGGTAGACGCGGTCGCCCGCGCGCGCGCCGCTGCGCAGGAGCGGGCGATGCTCGACGTAGCCGACCGCGGTGACGGCGATGGTCAGCTTCTCGGCGCGGGAGAGGTCGCCGCCAACGAGGTCGATGTCGTACTGCCGCGCGGCTGCGGCGAGCGCCTCGAGAAATTCGTCGATGTGCTCGTGCGTCCAGGGAGGCAGGCCGAGGGCCACGAGCGCGTAGGCCGGCAGCGCGCCCATGGCCGCGAGGTCGGAAAGGTTCACGGCCAGGCTCTTGCGCGCGACGAAGTGCAGCGGGATGGCCCGCGTGAAGTCGACGTCCTCGATGAGCATGTCGGTGGTGACGACGTGCTCGCCGACGACGGCGGCGTCGTCGCCGATGCCGACCTTGGCGCCGCGCTGGGGGAAGAGCTCGCGCACGCGCGCGACGAGGTCCGCTTCCTTCATCGCCGCTCCACCGGCACGATCGGCAGCAGCGGCCGATCGAATGTTTCGTCGCGGTACGTGACGGCTTCGAGGAACAGCCCCGACGGCGGCGCGCTCGGTTGGAACGCCGACGCCTTGCGGTTGAGGCGCGCGCCGAGGTCGTCGGGACTCATCGTGCCGCGCCCGATCTCGGCGAGGAAGGCTACGAGCTTCCGCACCATTTTCCAGAGGAAATGCGACGCGGCGATGCGGAAGAGGATGAGGTCGCCCGCGACGGCGATCTCGCTCCGCTCCACGACGACGACGCGCGATTCGTCCTGTTGCAGGCGCTTGTCGGTGAAGGCGCTGAAGTCGTGGCGGCCGGGAAGCTGCGCAGCCGCGGCGCGCATGGACTCGGCGTCGAGGCGGTCCTTGATCCACCAGACGAAGGACTTCGCGAAGGCGGTGCGCCGCGTGGCGATCTGGTAGAGGTAGACGCGCGAGACGGCGTCGTGGCGGGCGTGGAAGGCGTCGCCGGCGCGCGCGGCGCGCAGGACGCAGATGTCGTGCGGGAGGAGGTCGTTGAGCTTGCGTACGAGCACGTTCGGGTCGATGGCCTTCCGGATGCGCAGGTGCGCGACCTGCGCGGCCGCGTGGACGCCGGCGTCGGTGCGCCCGGCGCCGCCGACGTCGGCCTCGCCCGCCACCTGCGAAGCGGCGCGGATGAGATGCCCTTGGATCGTTTTCGACGTGTTACCCTGCGCCTGCCAGCCGGAGTAGCGAGTCCCTTCGTATTCGATCGTGAGCCTGTAAGTCGGCATGCGTCCCACGTCGTGGCAAGTCTTGGGTGATCTGCTCGTGGTCGTCTGGTACGACCGCCACGAATCATACTATCCGCTCGAGGCGCTGCGCCGGGCCTGCCCCTGCGCCGGCTGCTCCGGCGAGCCCGACCTGTTCGGGAGGATGTACGCCGGCCCGCCGCCGAGCTACCGCAAGGAGTCGTTCGAGCTGCACAGCCTCACGCCGATCGGCAACTACGCCCTGCAGCCGAACTGGATGGACGGCCACAACTACGGGATCTGGACGTTCGAGCGCCTGCGGGCGGCGTGCCCGTGCGAGGGTTGCCGAGGGTCAAAGGTCGGAGGGGCGTAACGCTTTCGAGGCCGGCCAGTTCATTCGTGCACGGCGAAGACACCTTCGATTTCCGGGATGGTCTCGCCGTGCTCCAGCCGGTCGGCGAGAACGCGAAACGCGAGCGCCTTCGCCTTCGCCACCGCATCGTCGCGGCTCGTCCCGTAGGCGAGCACGCCGGGAAGGTCAACGACCTCGCCGATCCAGCGGCCGTCGTCCTCACGCTCCACTTCGACGGTGAATTCGCTCATGACGCAATCGTACAACCGCGCGCGTTCTTGCCGAAATAAGGAACACCGAGGTAGCCTCGGAGCCGTGAAGGTTTCATGGGATCCGGCCAAGGCCGAGGAGAATCTTCGAAAGCACGGTGTCTCGTTTCGCGAGGCGGAAACCGTTTTCTTCGATCCTCTCATCGGCACCATGTCCGACGACGAGCATTCGGAAGGCGAGCACCGCTTCGTGAGCATCGGAGACTCGATGCGGCATCGAACGCTCGTTGTGTGGTTCACACTTCATGATGACAACCCGCATTTGATCGGCGCGCGGGAGGCGACGCGCGTGGAAAGGAGACGCTATATGCGAGGAGACGAGATCCGGGACGAGCCGCCGCTCAGCGAGATGAAAGACGAATACGACTTTTCCAACGCGGTTCGCGGAACGTGGTATCTGCCTGATCTGCGGACGCCGGTCTGGCTCGACGCCGACGTGCGCCGTGCCTTTCCGACGGAAAAGTCCGTCAACGACGCGTTGCGTTACCTCATGAAGCACGGCATCGCGCACGAAGTCTCAGCGGACGATTAACGTTCCTGCGCTGCCGCCCAGCGCCTCCCGCAGGTGCTCGATGTCCGTGATCAGCACGTCCTTCCCGCTCTTGCGCACGAACTGGATGGCCGCGTCGATCTTCGGGCCCATCGAGCCGGGCGGGAACTGGCCCTCCGCCAGACACCGCTCCGCGTCGGCGATGTTGAGGCGGTCCAAGAGCCGCTGCGTCGGCTTCTCGTAGTCGATCGCCACCTTCGGCACTCCCGTCAGCACGATGAACATGTCCGCGTCGAGCTCGGCGGCGAGCAGTGCCGACGCGTAGTCCTTGTCGATCACCGCCTCCACGCCGCGCCACTGGCCGTCGCGGCCGCGCACGACGGGGATGCCTCCGCCGCCCGCGGCGATCACCACGGCCGCGCCGTTCAGCATGTACTTGATCGTCTCGATGTTGAGGATGCGCAGCGGCTTCGGCGACGGCACCACGTGTCGCCAGCCGCGGCCGGCGTCTTCGCGCATCGTCCATCCGAGGTCGCGCTCCAGGGCCTCGGCGCGGTAGCGCGTGAAGAACGGGCCGATCGGCTTCGTCGGGCGCTTGAACCCGGGATCGTTCGCCTCGACCTCCACCTCCGTCAGGATCGTCGCCACCTCGCCGCCGAGGCCGATCGACTCCAGGCGGCTGCGGATGGCCAGCTGCAGCATGAACCCCATCGACCCCTCGGTCTGCGCGACGCAGACGTCGAGCGACTGCGGCGGGATCTTCGTCGAGGCCTCTTCGTTTTGAATGAGGATGTTCCCGACCTGCGGTCCGTTGCCGTGCACCACGATCACCTTGTAGCCGTGGCGCACGATCTCGGCGAGCCAGCGCGCCGCCTGCTTCGAGCGCGCGATCTGCTCCTCCTGCGTGCCGCGGTCCTCGGAGCGCAGCAAGGCATTGCCGCCGAACGCCACCACCGCGAGCTTGCCGGCCATCAGACGTCCTCGCGCTCCAGCGGCATCGTCATGCAGCGTGGCCCGCCGCGCGCGCGCGACAGCTCGTGCCCCTGCATCTGGATCGCGTACTTCTTGTGCGTCCACGTCTCCAGCTCGGTCCGGCCGAGGAGGAGATCGTCCTCGTACACGATGTGATACCCGCGCGAGGCCAGCTCCTCGGCCGTGCGCACGTTGCGCTCGTACAGCAGGATGATGCCGGGCGCCAGCGCGAAGGCGTTCGCGCCGTCCGTCCACTGCTCGCGCTGCTGATCGACGGCGCGCTTCCCGCCGCAGTAGATCGGATCGAGCTCGATGCCGCGGCGGCGCAGCGCGCCGAGAAGCGACTTCTGCGGCGAAAACGAGAGTGACTTCTTCGTCAGGTCGACTGCGTAGACGGTCGCGGCCTGGCTGCCGTCGGGGAGGATCACCGGCGGATAGATGAGGCACTCGTGCCGGCTGGTGAAGGTGAAGACGGTGTCGAGGTGCATGAAGGAGCGCTGGCGCGGCAGCTCGACGACGAGGATCGTGCGCACGCCGGCGTCCGACTTCTTCAGCGAGCGAGCGAGATGCTGCACTCCGGCGCGGTTCGTCCGCTCCGTCACGCCGAGGAGGATCAGCTCGCGGCTGGCCACGATCACGTCGCCGCCTTCGAGCGTCGGCGCCTTGCGGCTCGGCCGCTCGCGCTCCTCGCCGGCCATGAAGTCGGTGCGAATCACGCCGCCGCTCGCGAACTTCGGATGATGCTCGAAGACGTACTTCGACAGCAGCGACTCGCGGCGGCGGGCCTGCGTGGCCATGCCGCAGATGATCACGCCGTCGCCGAGGACCACCTGGGGGTCGCGGGCGAAGAAGTAATTCGGCACGGGATTGAGCTCGAACTTCGGCAGCTCGCCGCCGCCTTTGTCGCTCGGCAGCCCGCCGATCAGCACCTCCGCCAGCGCCCCGGCGCGCTGCTCGCGCAGCCAGTGCGTGAGGCGGCGCGTGAAGCCGTTGCGGCGGGCCAGGTCGCGGACGATCTCGTCCTTCGTCTCGTCGTTCTCGAGCACTTCCTCGAGGAGATCCTGCGTGTCCAGGACCTCGCCGGCGATGAAGCGGATGAGCTGCTGGAAGCGGCGGTGCTCTTCGCGGGCCACCTGGCCGTAGAGGATGTCGTCGAAGAGGAGCTGGGTCATCATCGGCGGGACCATGACGTCGATCTCGCGCCCCGGGAGATGCACGAGAACGCTCTTCAGCCGCCCGACCTCGCTGGTCACGTTGAGGCGCATGCGCGCGGCAGTATATTCGGCGTAAACTTGGCAGGGCTCCCGGAAACCGATGCACCGGCGTCTGCTCGCGCTTCCCCTGCTCGTGGCCGCGACCACGCTCCTGGCCGCGCCGCGCATTGCTTTCGTGCGCCGCGTCCCGGCCGCGCACGACCTCGCGCCGGCGGAGCGCGTCGCGGTGATCTATGCCATCGGCGACAACGACAAGGTGCTGACCTTCGTCGAGCGCTTCGTCGACGACGTGGCCCGCTCGAGCACGTTGCGCATCGTCAACGCGGTCGAGAACAACCATCACTTCATCGCCTCGCTCGACGCGGCCACGCTGAAGGCGCTGCGCCACGACCATCCCGCCGACGCCTACCTCGGCGTGAACCTCTTCACCTGCAGCGGCATGGAGCGGACGGCCGAGGGGAGCGAGCACGACTTCAGCGGCGCGCGCGTCAAGAAAATCCACCACTGGATCGACGCCACGTGCGCGGCGCGCGTCGACGTCTTCGGCGCCGACGGAAGGAAGCTCTTCGCCTATTACGCCCGCGGCGAAGGGACCTCGCCGCGCGCCGAGTCGCTCAGCGCGGACGAGAAGGACATCGCTTACGAGCAGGCCGCACGCTATGCCGCGAACGTGGCGGCCGAGGAGATCACGCCGCGGACGGTGAGGGAGTCGATCGAGCTCGAAGACAGCGCGCCCGCCTTCGACGAAGGGATGGCCATGATCGACGCGGGGAAACTGAACGACGCGCGCGCGATCTGGGAAGCGGCGCTGCGACGGCATCGCGACTCCGCCGCGTTGAACTTCAACCTCGGCGCGCTCTCCGAAGCGATCGGCGACCTGGACGCCGCGCGGGGCTACTTCCAGGCCGCCGTCAAACTCTCGCCGAAACAGCCGCGCTACAAGAGCGAGCTGCAGCTGTTCCAGAGGCGCACTCCCATCAAGCGTTGATCTGCTTCGGCGTGCCGACGCTGATCTGGATCTGCTTCGGCTTGGCCTCTTCGAGCTTCGGGATCTCGATCTCCAGCACGCCGTTGACGTAGGTCGCCGCGATCTTGTTGGCGTCGACGCCGCGCGGCAGCGAGAACGTGCGGACGAAGCTGCCGTACGTGCGCTCGATGCGGTGGTAATTCCGATCGTCCTTGCGCTCGAACTGGCGCTCGCCGCTGACCGTGAGCACGCCGTTCTCGAAGGTGACCTTGAGGTCGTTTTCGTTCAGGCCCGGGACCTCGACCTTGACGACGATCTTGTCCGTCTCCTCGGCCACGTCGACGGCGGGTGCCCACGTGGCGCCCTGGGCGGCCTCATCGAGGAAGTTGAAGCGGCCGAAGAATGGCTCGAAACGACGGGATTGAAGAGTCAGGTACATGTTCATGCCTCCTAATTTGAGTGACTTTCACTCATGTCGCTCGCCGAAACCTTAGCCGATACTGCTCAAATTCCCGAGGGAAATGCATCGTTCACGAATCTGTTAAAAGCCTCGCATGTCGCAACTTCTGGACTCCGCCGTCGACGGCAATCTCAGCCGTGAGGTCGCCCGCCGGCGCACCTTCGCCATCATTTCGCACCCCGACGCCGGCAAGACGACGCTGACGGAGAAGCTCCTCCTCTACGGCGGCGCGATCGACATGGCCGGCGCCGTGCGCGCCCGCAAAGGGCAGCGCCACGCGACCTCGGACTGGATGGCGATGGAGCAGAGCCGCGGGATCTCGATCACCTCGACGGCGCTGCAGTTCGAGTACGGCGGCTATTGCCTGAACCTCCTCGACACGCCCGGCCACGAGGACTTTTCCGAGGACACGTACCGGACGCTGGCGGCCACCGACAGCGCCGTCATGGTCCTCGACGCCGCGAAAGGCATCGAGCCGCAGACGCGGAAGCTCTTCGAAGTCTGCCGCATGCGCCACATCCCCATCGTCTGCTTCATCAACAAGCTCGATCAGCCGGGGCGCGATCCGTTCGAACTGATCGGCGAGATCGAGCACGAGCTCGGCGTCGGCGCGGTGCCGATGAACTGGCCGATCGGCAGCGGCCCGACGTTCCAGGGCGTCTTCGACCTCCGCGCGCAGCGCGTGCTCCGCTTCGAGCGCACCGCGCACGGGAAGTCGATCGCGCCGGTGACGGTGAGCGGCCTCGACGACCCGCGCCTCGAAGCGGAGATCGGCACGTCCGCGTGGACGGACCTGCGCGAAGCGGCGGAGCTCCTCGCCGGCGCCGGCGCGGCGTTCGACGACGCCGTGTTCCTGCGCGGGAAAGTGATCCCCGTCTACTTCGGCTCGGCGATCAACAACTTCGGCGTGCAGCCGTTCCTCGACGCCTTGCTGGAGCTGGCGCCGCCGCCGTCGCCGCGCCTGGCCAAGCGTCCGAACGGCGAGGAGGTCGAAGTCGCGCCCGACGACGACGGCTTCACCGGCTTCGTCTTCAAGATCCAGGCGAACATGGACAAGCGCCACCGCGACCGCCTGGCCTTCCTGCGCATCACCTCCGGCGTGTTCGAGAAGGACATGACCGTGTTCCACTCCCGCCTCGGCCGCGAGGTGCGCATGACCCGCCCGCACCGCCTCTTCGCCCGCGAGCGCGAGACGATCGACACCGCCTACCCCGGCGACGTCATCGGCTTCGTCAACCCCGGCCTTTTCCGCATCGGCGACGCCGTGTCGTCGAGCGAGCCGCTGGAGTTCGAGCGCATTCCCCGCTTCGCGCCGGAGCACTTCGCCATCCTGCGCGCCAAGCAGGTCACGAGCCGCAAGCAGTTCCAGAAAGGCGTCGCGCAGCTCGAAGAAGAAGGCGCGATGCAGCTCTTCACACCGCGCGACGGCCTGCGCTCCGAGCCGGTCGTCGCCGTCGTCGGCGAGCTGCAGTTCGACGTGCTGCAGTCGCGCCTGGAGAACGAGTACAACGTGGAGACGATCGTGGAGCGGCTCCCTTACAAGCTCGCGCGCTGGATCGGGAAGCCGATCGACGAGGCCGCGAAACTGTCGCTGCCGAGCCGCGTCCGCCTCACGACCGACACGCACGGCCACGCCGTCGTCCTCTTCACGTCGTCGTGGGAGCTGGAGCTGGCCCAGAAGGACAATCCGGGCCTCGAGTTCCTACTGGCTTCCTAACCGGCGCAGGTGCTCCTCGGCCACGCGCACCTCGGCCGGCGTGACGGGCCGCACGTGTCCGCTCATCTCCACGTAGCACTTCGGCCCCGGCATCGCCGCCAGCACACGCGATGCCGCGGGGTTGCGGTCGAAGCTGTGGAAGGGGATGAAGCGCACGCGCTCGTCGCTGACGAATTGCAGCTTGTAGGCGATCCAGTAGTCGGCGTAGCAGACCGTGTAGTGCCGCGCCTCGATCGTGCGCAGCGCCGGGCGCGGATCGAAGTCGCCGGGCAGCCCGCCGTAGTACTCGCCCTCGCCGCGCACGACGTCGCGCACCTGCATGGCCCGCGGGACGAGGAGCGCCAGCGTCGCGATCGCCGCCGGAATCGCCCACGCCCGCTGGCGGAACATCTCCTGCGCGGCGAAGGCGTAGACGAACGGCAGCGCCGAGACGATGTAGCGCATCGAGCCGGGATGGGCGCGGTAGGAGAAGAGATAAAACATCGCGCAGAGGATGACGGTGACGAGCGGCATCTCCAGCGGCGGGCGCCGCATCATGGCCACGATGAAGAACGGCACGACGACGACGGCCGCCGCCGCGCCGATGAAGAGCCAGAGATCGTTGCGCAGCAAGGTGACGAAATGCTGCAGCACGCCGGGCGGCTCGAGCGCCGGGACGCTGAGGCCGTAGCCGCGCGGCACGATGCCGCGAGCCATGCCGATGAGGACGGGCGCGTAGGCGATGACGGCGCCGAGGACGAAGAGCGCCGCGTGCGCGACGGCGGCGCGCTCGATGCGCAGCATGGCCCGCAGGCGCGGCGCGTTCAGCACGACGACGAGCACGAGCGCGATCAGCGGCTCGGCGATGGGATGGAAGAGGAAGACCATCGGCACGCGCGGGCCGAACGAGTGGACCACGCCGAGGAGCACGTCGAGGGCCAGCAGCGCGGCGAGGGCGATGCGCAGAGGATTGCGCCGCGCCGGCCGTGCGTCGCGGACGCCCGTCCACCACTCGCTGCGCATGACGACGACGAGAAACGCCGCCGCCGCAGCGAAGATGATCCCCTGGTGCTGCCACCAGCCGAAGCCGAAGAGCAATCCGAAGAGGAGCCAGTGGCGCGGCCGGCGCAGCCCGGTCGTCTCCGCCAGCCAATAGACGATCGCGCTGAGCACGAACATCTGCTCGCCGCCGACCGGCATGATCGTGAAGAGCAGCAGCCAGAACGGGCCGAGGGCGAGCCAGAGCGCGGCGGTGCTCGCCACCTTCGCGCCGAACGCGCGGCGCAGCCCGAGCCAGTAGAAGACGATGCCGGCGAGGACCTCCAGCGACGCCGCGACGCGCAGCGCCAGCGGCGCCCCGGCCACGCGCAGCAACGCCGCGGCGATGTAGGCGGTCATCACGCCCATGTAGCTCTGCCGCCAGAAGTAGAGCGGCCACTCCCGCCCGGCGGCGATGGCCTTGGCCATGAATCCGAAGATGGCGCCGTCGCTGTTCCAGCCGAGGTGCAGCGCGGGATCGAAGAAGAGCGGCAGGCGCAGCGCGACGAAGACCGCTGCGACGGCGCCGAGCGGCAGGAGATCGCGTCGCGTCATCGGCGTCGCAGATCGATCAGCGTTGGCCACCGCCGCTCGATCGTGTAGTTCGCAAAGATCCAGCGCGCCAGTCGCTGGTCGTAGTCGACGCCGAAGCCGCGGTGGCCGTACTCGCGGACGTTGCGCGCCACGATGACCACGCGGTCCGGCGGCCGCGCGGTGATCTCGCGCAGGATGGCGTCCTCGACGCGCGGGTCGGCGGTCTCCACCGGCGTGAAGGTGTGGAACGACAGCGTCGTGGTCGTGCGCGTCAGGTAGTCGATCGCAATCCCCTCGGGGAACACGACGAGTGTGCCCGAGGGTCTGAATTCGTTCAATGCCCGCGCGCGCCCGGCGTTGTCGTCGTAGAACGTGCCGCGGGCCGTGACGACCGGAAACGTCTTGAGCTGCCAGCGCTCGTGCTGCTCCCACAGGTCGCGCGCGCAGATCATGGCCACGAGAAAGAGCCAGGCGCGCGACGGCCATCGCTCGAAGAGCGTGTAGGCGATCAGCGCGTACACCGGCACGATGAGCGCGACGCCGTACCACGCCGGCGAGAGGGTGAACGGCACGCGCAGCGTCGCGGCGATGGAGAAGATGGCGAAGACGGCGAGCGGCGAGTGGCGTTCCCTGATCAAGGCATAGACGAGCAGCGCGATCTGCAGGAAGAACCAGGCCCGGAAGAAGCCGTGGTACGCGAGCGGGATCATCAGCGGCACGGCGATCCACCAGAGGCCGCGGCGCAGGAGCAAGGCGACGACGACGATGCCAAGCAGCGCCAGGGCGTGATCCCACGTCGGCCGTCCGGCGACGGCGGCGAAGAAGCGCCGCGCCGTCTCGTTCGTCAGCGCGAAGACGTTCTCGCGCATCCCCGGCAACGCGCGCGCGACGATCGCCGCCGACGCGATCCACGCCGCTGCGAAGATCGCAAGCTGGCGCATCGACACGCGCCGCGTGATGGCCAGGACGACGACGATCATCGCCACGCCGGCGGCGTACTCGACCTTGCACCACGACGCCAGGAACAGCGCCGCCAGCGCGATTCCCGGCCGCTCGTTGACGGCGGCGGCGAGCGCGATCGTCAGGAACATCATCCCCAGCGTGGCCGCGTAGCTGTAGGGGAAGATGAAGTTCCACATCGAGCCGGCGCACATGCTCACGGCGACGAAGAGGAGCGCCGCGACGGTCGCGGCCATCGCGTTGCGCCGCAGCGCGAGCCAGAGCGACGCGGCGATGACGGCCGACTGGGCGATGCCGAGGATCGTGTAGGCGGCGAGCGATCGCGACGGCATCAGCGCCAGCAGGTACGGCGCGAGCGGCGGGTATTGATAGCGGAGGTCGCGGTATAGCGTCGCGCCGCGCGCGAGCCGCTCGGGGATGTAGAGGTCGCGGCCGGTGTCGATGATCGGGTCGAGCCAGCGCTGCCAGGATTGGGCCAGGGCGAGGGCGGCAACGGCAACGACGAGGAGGGCACCGGTGCCGCGGGCGCGCCCCTCACCCGGCCTTCGGCCACCCTCTCCCCGCTCGCGGGGAGAGGGCCGGGGTGAGGGG
>JBKOUP010000427.1:0-10511 GCA_046723495.1 Acidobacteriota bacterium | reverse complement strand
GAGCGCTTCTACCGCGACCTGCCGGCCGAGGCGCTGGCGCGGGCGGAGCAATTCCTGCCGCGCGTCGAGCCGGCGCTCCTCGATCGCCTCCACGCCATCGTCGACGACGCCTTCGACGCCCTCGACGTCGAGTCGCCTCCCTTCAACCGCACCATGCGCGACATGGAGCGCCGGGCCACGAAGCGCATCCTCGGCGACTTCGTCGCCCGCGACCTCGCCGACCTCGTCGCCAGCGGCCTCACCCCGATCGAATACGAGTCGCGCTTCGGCCCCTTCACCATCGACGCCCACGGCATTCCCGTCTGCGTCGAAGGGACGATCGACCGCATCGACGCCGGCGGCGGCCGCTACCGCATCGTCGACTACAAGTCCGGCAAGGCCCTCCGCCACAAGGACCTCGACGCCAAGATCGACCGCGGCGTGCGCCTGCAGCTGGCCCTCTACGCCATGGCCGCGGCGGAGCGCTTCGCCGTCGATCCCGAGCGCGTCAGCGGCACGATCAAGCCGCTCGTCGCGGGCGGCGCGAAGCCCGAGAAGTACGCCTTCGAGCTCGCCGCGAAGGCGCCGCGCCTGCGCGAGACGCTCGACCTCTTCGTCGCCGCCATCGCCGCCGGCGCCTTCCCGGCCTTCCCGAACGACAACGACGATCAGTTCAACTCGTGCAAATACTGCCCGGTCACGCTGTCGTGCCGCACGAAACACGACATGGCCGAGAAGTTCGCGCTGCAGCAGATTCGCGACCCGCGCACGTTGCTGGAAGGCAGAAGGCAGAAGGCAGAAGGCAGAAGTGACCTCTGCCCTCTGCCTTCTGACTTCGAATCATGACCACGCAGCAATCGTTCGATTTCACGGCACCGAAACGCGCCAGGGCTCTCGTCATCGAGGCCGGCGCCGGCACCGGCAAGACCACGGCCATCGTCGGCGAGGTGCTGAAGCTCCTCCTCGAAAACGAGAGCCTTTCGCCGGAGCGCATCGTCCTCGTCACCTTCACGGAGAAAGCGGCGGGCGAGATCGCCGAGCGCATCCACCAGGCCCTCGAAGAGATCGAGGCCGGCTGCGAGGCCTGGCCGGCAAATTCGCCGCGGCCGCTCGTCGAAGTCAGCGACGCCGCGCGCCGCGCCTGCGAGGCCCAGCTCGCGCGCATCGATAACCTCCGCTCCCAGACCATCCACTCCTTCTGCCAGATGCTGCTGCGGCAGTTCCCGATCGAGGCCGGCCTCGACCCGCAGTTCCGCATCGTCGAGGGTTTCGAGCGCTCCATCCTCTACGGCGAGCTGTACGACGCCTGGGTCGACGCCGAGACGCGCCTCCACCCCAGTCCCGAGCACGTCGCGCAGTGGGAGCTCCTCCTCGGCCACGCCGGCTATCTCTTCCAGATCCGCGCGGCCATCCTCGATCTGCTGAACCGCCGCGACCTGTTGCAGGACGAGACGCTCGACATCGGCGACGTCGCCGAGTTCGAGAAGGACCTCCAGGACGCCGTCGACGCCTTGCGCGCGCACGGCGACGCCGACAGCCGCATCACCCGCTACGTGCGCGAGAACGCCTGGCGCCCGCACGGCCTCGAGGCCTGGATCGACTACCTCGCGCCGATCGCCAACGAGATCCGCACGGAGAAGCTGAAGCGCAACCAGAGCGTGGCCCTGAAAATCCTGCGCTGGGGCGAGAAGCTCGGCGACTCCGCGTACGACCGCCTGGTCAGCCACCGCGCCGCCGTGGCCCTGCTCGCGCTGGCGCGACGCTTCATCGCCTTCCTCGACGAGGAGAAGCGGAAGCTCGGCGTGGTCGACTTCGACGACCTTCTCCTCCGCACCGCCGCGCTCCTCGACAACGAGGCCGTCCTGGCCCGCGTGCGCCAGCAGTTCGACTACGTCTTCGTCGACGAGTTCCAGGACACCGACCGCGTCCAGGCCCGCATCCTCGAGCGACTCGGCCACGGCACGACCGTCGTCGTCGGCGATCCGAAGCAGTCGATCTACGGCTTCCGCCGCGCCGACCCGGAGACGTACGGCGCCTTCACGCAGACGCTCGTCGCCGCCGGCGCGGAGCACCGCGTCCTGCGCGACCAATACCGCAGCCACCCCGCGCTTTTGGCGGCGTTCAATTCGATGTTCTCGCTCCTCTTCGCCAAGGCCGCGCCCGACGCGAACGTCTTCCGCCCGCCCTACCATCCGCTCGTCGCCGCGAAGGAGGGCGAGCCGCGCGACGCGCACATCACGTTCCTCAGGGGACAGGGCACAGGGGACGGGGGACAGGTGGAGCCCGAGCAGATCGCCGAGTGGATTGCTGCGCGCGGCGGCGAGCTGCGTCGTTACGCGATCCTCTTCCGCCGCCGGGCGCGCCTCGACGACTACCTCGACGCCCTCGACCGCTACGGCATCGACTACGTCCTTCCGCCGACCGGCCTCTTCCTCGACCGCCCCGTTGCCGTCGACCTCATCGCCGTCCTGCGCGCCATCGCCTGGCCGTTCGACCGCGGCGCGGAGATCTCCGCGGCGCGCTCGCCCTACTTCGCGCTGACGGACGACGAGATCGTCGCCGGCGGCGAAGCGATGAAGGGCGTGCGCGTTGCGCTCGCCGCGTTCGCCGAGGCTTCGCGGCATTTGACCGTGGCCCAGCTCATCGAGCACGTCATCGCCACGACCGGCATCGAGGCGGTCTACGCCGCGAGCGCCGACGGCGAGCGCGCCCTCCGCCACCTCGAGCACCTGCGCGCCCTCGCCTTCACCTACGACCGGCGCATCGGCGGCTCGGTGCGGCAGTTCGTCGACGAGATGGCCCAGCGCCGGCGCGACCCGGAGGAGATGGAGCCGAGCCTCCTCGACGACAGCAGCGACGCCGTGCGCATCCTCACCGTGCACGCCGCGAAGGGGCTCGAGTTCGACACCGTGATCCTCCCCGACCTCTCGTTCAACATCCGGCCGCAGGAGTTGTACGCGGTGGATGAGCCGCGCAGCCTGGTCATGCGCGGCCAGTTCGAGACGCTCTCCGCGTGGCGCGACGCCGGCGGGCGCACGCTCCGCGACATCGGCCGGGAGCGCGAGGAGGCCGAGCTGCACCGCCTCTTCTACGTCGCCGTGACCCGCGCCCGCAGCGAAGTCGTCTTCGTCCTCGGCGACGGCAAAGCAGGCTTCGCGAAATGCGTGCAGGAGATCTTCGGCCCGATCGAGTTCCCGGACGAGCCGGGACGGGAGGTGCGGATGATCGGCGACATCGCGGTGGCGGTTGAAAAAGTCGCGCCGCGACAGACGTCGTCGAAGCGGCGCCGCCGCCTCGCCGATGCCGCGCTCGAAGCGGAGCTCGCCGCCGCGCCGCCGGTCGACGTCGTCGTGCCCACGCCCGCGCCCGTCGCCGACATCCGCACCGCCGCGGAGATCGCCATCGCCCGCGCGCGCTCGCGCAACCGCGCCCGCGGCATCGCCGTCCATCGCGTGCTGGAGCGATGGGACGGCATCGCGCCGCTCGAGCCGCTCGTCGCCGCCATCGCCCGCGAGCAGGACGTCGACGAGAAGGCGCTGCACGCCCACGTCGCGTCGCTGCGCACGTCGAAAGTCTTCCAGCGCATCGCCGCCGCCGAAACGCTCGGCCGCGAAGTTCCGATCCGCTTCCTCGCCGAGGGCCAGCCCGTCGAGCGCCGCATCGACCGCTGGATCCGCGAGGACGGAGTCGACGTCGTCGTCGACTACAAGTCCGGCGATCCCGTCGACCGCGACCGCGAGCAGGTCCAGGCCTATTGCCAGGCGCTGGCGAAGATCACCGGCCGCCCCGCGCGCGGGCTCCTCTGGTACATCGAGAGCGATCGGGCGATAGAGTTGTAGCGTGCCGCTTTACCGCGTCGTCCTCCTCTCCTTCGCCGCCGTCATGTCGATGGTGAATCCGCTCGCCGTCATCCCGCCCTTCATCGCCCTCACCGACCGCCTCCGGCGCCGCGCCCGCGCGCGCGTGGCCCTCACCGCCGCGGCCGGCTCCGTCGTCGTCCTCGTCACGTTCCTCCTGGCCGGGAACTTCCTCTTCAGCTTCTTCGGCATCACCGTGCCGGCGTTCCAGATCATGGGCGGGGTCCTCTTCCTCGTGAACGCGCTCTGGACGCTCGTCGTCGACGAGCGGCGCTCCGAGAAGCGGATGGAGGACAGCGACGTGGAGAAGGCGGAGATCGATCCGACGTCGATCGCCATCGTGCCGCTGGCCATTCCGCTTCTCTCCGGCCCCGGCGCGATCACCTCGGTCATGGTGCTCGTCAACCTCTATCCCGGCATCGAGCAGAAGATCGCTGTGACCGTCGCCATCGCCGCGGTCGGCGTCATCTCCTACGTCGTTCTCCTCGCGGCGCTGCCGATCTCGCACGTGATGGGCGATCGCGGCCGGGCCGTCTTCGCCAAGGTCATGGCCCTCCTCCTCGGCGCCATCGGGATCCAGTTCATCATCAACGGGGCGAAGCCGGTGATGATGGAGATCCTCAGCCGTCCCCATTGAATCTCGCTCTGCTACGCTACGGGCCGTGTTCATCGGCCACAACGCCGTCGGCTTCGCCTCGAAAGCGCCCGCGCGCCGCGCCTCTCTCGGCGTGCTCATGGCCGCGCCGATGCTCCCCGATCTCCTCTGGCCGATCTTCCTCCTCCTCGGCGTCGAGCACGTGCGCATCCAGCCCGGCGCCACGCGCTGGACGCCGCTCGACTTCTACGACTACCCGTGGTCGCACAGTCTGCTGATGACCATCGTGCAGGCCGTCCTCTTCGCCGGCGGCTATTGGCTCGTCTCGCGCTACGCGCGCGGCGCGCTCATCGCCGCCCTCGGCGTCGTCAGTCATTGGGTCTTCGATTTCCTCATGCACCGGCCCGACCTCCCGCTTTGGCCGCGCGGTCCGCGCGTCGGTCTCGGCATGTGGAACCATCCGCTCGCCACGATCGCCATCGAGGCCGGCCTCTTCGCGATCGGCGTCGCCGTCTACCGCGACGTCACGCGGCCGCGCGACCGCGTCGGCTCCATCGCCTTCTGGGCGCTGGTCGTGCTGCTCGCGGCAATCTTCGTCAGCCTGGCCAGCGGCAAACCGCCGCAGAACGTGCGGCAGGTCGCATGGATGGGCCTCAGCGGATGGCTGATCCCGTTCTGGGCGGCGTGGTTCGACCGCCACCGCGTGCCGAAGGAATGAAAGCTCTCTTCGTCGTGAACGCGCGCTCGGGCGTGCGCCGGAAGCGCGACGTCGGCGCGCTCATCCGCGGCGCCTGCGCGCATCTCGAGCACGAGATCGTCGCCTGCGGCGAGAAGGGGGAGCTCGACGCCATCGTCGCGCGCGCCGAGCGTGACGGCGTCGACGTCGTCTACGCCGTCGGCGGCGACGGCACGGTGCACGAGACCGCCAAGCGGCTCATCGGACGGCAGCTGACCCTCGGCGTCGTCCCCACCGGCTCGGGCAACGGCTTCGCGCGGCAGATCGGGTTGCCGATGAACCTGCGCGCGTCGCTGCAGTCGTGCCGCGGCGGGCGGATCGTCACGGTCGACACGGCCCGCGTGAACGGGATGCCGTTCATCGCCACGATGGGCGTCGGCTTCGACGCCGCCGTGGCCGAGGCCTTCGCGCACGCGGGGACGCGCGGGCTGCGGACGTACGTGCGCGCCGGCCTGCGCGAGATCCGCCGCTTCCGCGCCGAGGAGTACGAGATCGAGATCGACGGCGCGCGGCAGTCGCGGCGGGCCTTCGCCGTCGTCGTCGCCAACGCCGCGCACTACGGCAACAACGCCCGCATCGCTCCGCCGGCGTCGCTGCAGGACGGCGTGCTCGACGTCGTCGTCGTCGGCGACGTCACGATGATGCAGGCCCTCGCCCTCGTCCCCCGCCTCTTCCGCGGCACGATCGACCGCTCCCGCCACGTGACGACGGCGAAGGGCACGCGCGTCGAGATCCGCCGCGCCGCCGCCGGCCCGGTGCAGCTCGACGGCGAGCCGCACACGCTGCCGGAACGGTTGACGGTGGAGATCGTGCCGCGATCGCTGCGCGTGCTCATGCCGGACCGCGTGGGAAGGATCTGACGCGTGGCCCGCCGCTCGCATCGTCCGCGAGCGACGTGAGCAGTACCCGTCCCTTCCGCGCCCTGCGCCACCGCAACTTCCGTCTCTTCTTCGGCGGCCAGCTCATCTCCCTCGTCGGCACGTGGATGCAGACGGTGGCGCAGTCGTGGCTAATCTATCGCCTCACCCACTCCGCGCTGCTCCTCGGCGCGGTTGGCTTCGCCGGGCAGATCCCCATCTTCCTCATCGCTCCGATCGGCGGCCACGTGGCCGACCGCTTCGACCGCCGGCGCATCATCATCATGACCCAGACGGCGGCCATGATCCTCGCCTTCGTCCTGGCCGCGCTGACGCTCAGCGGGCGCATCCACGAGTGGCACATCATCGTCCTGGCGGCGATCCTCGGCGTCGTCAACGCCTTCGACATGCCGGGGCGGCAGGCCTTCATCGTCCAGATGGTCGAGCGCGAGGACCTGATGAACGCCATCGCCCTGAACTCCTCGATGTTCAACGGCGCGCGCGTCATCGGCCCGGCCGTTGCCGGCATCCTCGTCGCCGCCATCGGCGAGGGGTGGTGCTTCTTCGCCAACGCCGTCAGCTACATCGCCGTGATCATCGGCTTGTTCATGATGACGACCGAGCGGTTCGTGCCGAAGGCGGCCACGACCTCCGCGCTGCGGAACATCGCCGAGGGGCTGCGATTCGTGGCCCGGACCGCGCCGATCCGCGCCCTGCTGCTCCTCATCGCCGTCGTCAGCTTCACCGGCATGCCCTACGCCGTGCTCATGCCGATCTTCGCCGACCGCATCCTCCACGCCGGCGCGCGCGGCCTGGGCATCCTCATGGGCGCCTCGGGCGTCGGCGCGCTGTGCGGCTCGATCATGCTCGCGCTCCGCTCCACCGTGCGCGGCCTCGGCACGTGGGTGGCCGTTTCCTCGGCCACGTTCGGGATCACGCTCATCGCCTTCGGCCTCTCGCACGCGCTGTGGCTCTCCGTCGTCATCCTCGTCCCCCTCGGCGGGGCGATGATCGTGCAGATGTCGTCGTCGAACACGCTGATCCAGTCGATGGTGCCGGACGAGTTGCGCGGCCGGGTCATGGCCACGTATACGATGATGTTCATGGGCATGGGACCTCTCGGATCGCTCGCCGGCGGCACCGTTGCCGATCGCGTCGGCGCGCCGATCGCGGTGATGATCGGCGGCGCCATCACCATCGTCGCCGCGGCGGTCTTCTCCATGCGCCTGCCGTCATTGCGCGGGCCGGCCCGGCAGCTGATCCTCGCCCAGCAGGCCGCGGGCGGCGATCCGCCGCAGGAAGCGACGCCGACCGGAGCCGAGGCCTGATGACGCGGGCGCTCGTCATCGTCGACGTCCAGAACGACTTCATGCCCGGCGGCGCGCTGCCGGCGCGCGATGGCGACGAGGTCGTGCCGGTGATCAATCGCCTGCAGCCGCGCTTCGACGTCGTCATCGCCACGCAGGATTGGCATCCGCCCGACCACGGCAGCTTCGCTTCGAACCATCCCGGCAAGAAGCCGGGCGATGTCATCGATCTTCACGGCCTCGAGCAGATCCTCTGGCCCGACCACTGCGTGCAGGGCTCGCCCGGCGCGGAGCTCCATCCCGCACTCGACCGCACGCGCATCGACAAGATCGTGCGCAAGGGAACGGACCCGGCGATCGACAGCTACAGCACGTTCTTCGACAACGGGCGGAGGAAGTCGACGGGACTGGAGGACGACCTGCGCCGCCGCGGCGTGACCGACGTCTACCTGGCCGGCCTGGCCACGGACTACTGCGTGCTCTGGTCGGCGCGCGACGCCGTGGAGCTCGGCTTCCGCACGCATGTCGTGCGCGACGGTTGCCGCGGCGTCGACCTCCGTCCCGGCGACAGCGAGCACGCTTTCGAGGCGATGCGCGCGCTGGGCATCGAGGTGATCACGAGCTAAACTAAATCAGGATCGTCCTATGAACCGCACATCTTTGGGGCTTCTCATCGTTGCATTCGTCAGCGTCGCGAGCGTGTCTGCTCAGGTTTCGCCCACGTACCAGGGTTGGGGTGAGACCGCCGTCCAATCCCTCATGATGAAGCAGGAGAAGACGGACTGGGCCGCCGTGAGGTCGGATGCCGACGCGAAGCAGTTCATCGAGGTCTTCTGGGCGCGGCGCGACCCCACTCCCGACACACCCGACAACGAGCTGCGCCAGCAGATGGAGAAGCGAATCGCCGAAGCGGACAAGCGCTTCGCCGAAGGAAAGACGCCGGGCTCGCAGACGCAGAAAGGAATCGTGTACACGCTGCTGGGGGAGCCCGTTCAGGTCGTGAACCGGGTGACCCGGCCGGCAAGGTCCGCCACCATGAGCCAGTTCCAGCGGCCAATCAACTTCGAAACGTGGATCTATCGAGGCGAAGCGGCGGGACGAGTGCCAGGCACGAAGTCGTTCGACGTCGCCTTCGTCTTTCAGGATGACAAAGCCGCCCTGATCTACGAGCTCGATGGGCCGTCGCGGCTGTCGTTCGATTCGATCGCCCTGACGATGGCAAAGTCGGTGCTCAAACGGCCGTATCTGACGGTTGCGGACCTCAAGCCAGGAACGGGCACCCGGACAGTGGCGCTCCGGCTGATCGTCGTCAGCGACGCGGCCGTCGCGAACGAGGTTCTGCGGCGCGCGCAGGAAAACGAGAACTTCGCGGACCTGGCGCGAAAATTCTCGACGCACTCCTCATCGCAGCACGGCGGATACCTCGGCAGAATCCCCTTCGCGGAGCTCGACGACGACATCAAGACCGCATTGGTGGGCAAGAAGCCCGGCGAGTCGTTCCTGATCGCGCGGAAGCCGATGTTCGCCATCATGAGACTTCTCACGGACGCCGAAGCGACCGCCGCCGACGCCGAGATGGCGCCGAAATAGCCCAACGCATCCTCGATGCACTACTGGTGAGGCGCCGCCAGCTCCTCGATCCGCCGCGCCAGCTCGTCGCGTGTGGCGATGAAGCGCTGCAGCGCGTCGCCGCTGCCGAACGTCGGGTCCTCGATCGGCCAGTGCTCGAGGCGCTTCGCCCCCGGCCAGCTCGGGCAGTCTTGCGCGGCCGAGTCGCAGACGGTGACGACGACGTCAAACTCTTGCTCGAGGAACTGCGCGGCGCCCTTCGACTCCGCGGCGGCGATGTCGACGCCGGCATCGGCCATCGCGCGGATCGCCATCGGATGCACCCACCCCGCCGGCCGCGAGCCGGCCGACACCGCCTCCACGACGTCGCCGTGAAACGCGTTCGCGATGGCCTCGGCCATCTGGCTCCGCGCTGCGTTTCCGGTGCAGAGGAAGAGCACGCGCTTCTTCACGGCGACAGCCTCTCGATGATCCAGTCCTTCGCATCGCGCAGGCGATAGAGGAAGCGGTCGTGCAGGCGGTCGGTGCGTCCCTGCCAGAACTCGAACATCGTCGGAATCACGCGGTAGCCGCCCCAATGCGGCGGGCGGGGGATGGGGCGGTCTTGGTACGTCGAGGCCAGCTCCTCGAAGCGCTTGTCGAGATCGCCGCGGCCGGCGATGACCCGGCTCTGCTCCGAGGTCCAGGCGCCGAGCTGCGAGCCGCGCGGGCGCGTCGCCCAGTAGGCGTCGGACTCCTGCTCCGTCACGCGGCAGACCGCGCCCTCGATGCGCACCTGGCGGTCGAGCGGCGCCCACCAGAACACCAGCGCCGCGCGCGGGTTCTCGTGGAGCTGGCCCCCCTTGGGGCTGTTGTAGTTCGTGTAGAAGACGAAGCCGTGCTCGTCGAAGCCCTTGAGCAGGACGATGCGCGCGGCCACGGCGCCCTCGGGGCTCGCCGTCGCCAGCGTCATCGACTCGGGCAGCGGCTGCTGCGTCGCGCAAGCCTCGTCGAACCAGTGCTTGAACTGCGCGAACGGATTGGAATCGAGGTCCTGTTCGAGGAGTTGCTGGGTCACAACCGGCTCCTGATCTTCTGAATGACGCGCGACGACGCGGCCTCGTCCATCATCGACTCGGCGGCGTCGAGCGGCACCCAGGCCAGCTCGTTCGACTCGGCGGGATCGAAGACGACGGCGTCCGGCGTGGCCGTGCGCGCGACGTAGCGAACGTCGAAGTGGCGGTGCTCCGGCTCCCCCTTCGCGGCGGGAATGACGTGCACGTCGAGGTCGAAGATGCCGTCGCCGGCGAGGGCCAGGTCGCGCAGGCCGGACTCTTCGCTCCCCTCGCGCAGCGCCGCCGCGGCCGCATCTTCATCGCCTTCGACGTGGCCGCCCATCTGCAACCAGCGGCCGAGGCGGCGGTGATGATGGAGGAGCAGCGCGTTGTCGTGGACGATGAAGCAGCTCGCGGTGATGTGGCCGGGGACGAAGTGGGCGCGGTCGAAGGCGCCGCCGCTGCGCGCCACGAGCTCGACGATGGCCTCCTGATGGCGCGCCTCCAGCGCGTCGATCGGACGGTAGCGCTCCAGTTGCGCGAGCAGGTCGAGACGCCTCATGTCGACGGGTACCAC
>JBKOUP010000477.1:0-5647 GCA_046723495.1 Acidobacteriota bacterium | reverse complement strand
GTCGAGGCCCGGCACCTTCGCCGCCGGCGTGAGCAGCGGCAGCGGCTCGGGGAAAACGTCGCCGTAGAAATTGTTGAAGCGGCGCACGATCTCGCGCGACAGCTCCAGGTGCGAAGCCTGGTCCTCCCCCACCGGCACGTACTTGGCGCGGTAGACGATGATGTCGGCCGTCTGCAGCAGCGGATAGCCGAGGAAGCCGTACATGTTGAGCTCTTTGTCCTCGATCTGGGCCTGCTGGTCCTTGAACGTCGGCACGCGCTCGAGCCACGGCAGGGGCGTGACCATCGACAGCAGCAGGTGCAGCTCGGCGTGCTCCTTGATCGCCGACTGCAGGAAGATCGTGCAGCGCTGCGGATCGAGGCCGGCGGCGATCATGTCGGCCGTGGCGTCGAACGTGGCCTGCTCGATGCGCGAAGGGTCGGCGTAATCGGTCGTCAAGGCGTGCCAATCAGCGATGAAGTAGAAGCACTCGTACTTGTCCTGCAGCTCCGCCCAGTTGCGGATGGCCCCGAAGTAATTGCCGAGATGGACGCGTCCGGTCGGACGCAGACCGCTGAGCACGGTTTGACGAAGAGGATTCACGGGCGCGGGAGTCTAACAGACTAAAATTGCGATTCCCCGATGGACATCGACTCCCTCGTCGCGGTCTCCCGCCTCACCGACGCCCTCTCCCGCGCCTCGACGCTCGAGGCCATCTACGACGTCGCGCTCGACGCGCTGCAAACGAGCCTGCACGTGAAGCGCGCCTCGATCCTCCTCTTCGACGAGAACGACGTCTGCGGCTTCGTGGCCTGGCGCGGACTCTCCGACGCGTACCGCGCCGCGGTGAACGGCCACACGCCGTGGCGGCCTTCGACGCCGAGCCCCGAGCCGATCTGCGTCGCCGACGTGCTGAAGGAGCCATCGCTGGCGACGTACGAATCGGTCTTCCGCGCCGAGGGCATCCGCGCGCTGGCCTTCTTCCCGCTCGCCTACCGCGACCGCGTCCTCGGCAAGTTCATGCTGTACTACGGCGCAACGCACGACTTCGATCCGAGCGAGATCGAGCTGGCCCGGACCATTGCCGGGCAGATCGCCTTCGGCGTCGCGCGCATCCGCGCCGAGGAGGCGCTGGAGCGCGAGCGCGAACGGTTGGCGGACCTGATCAAGAGCGTTCCCGGCGTGGTGTGGGAAACCGTCGGAACGCCCGGCGCCGACCAGCGCGTCACCTTCGTCAGCCCCTCGATCGAAGATCTGCTCGGATATCCGGCCGAGGCTTGGCTGAAGAATCCGCGCTTCTGGGACAACGTCATCGTCTCCGCGGAGCCGGGCGAAGTGCAGCGGATGTCGCTCGACATCGTCGACAGCGGCAAGCCCGCGGTGCACAACTTCCGGATGCGTACGCGCGACGGGCGCCTGATCTGGACCGAGGTGCGCGTGGCGGCGACGAAGCGCGACGACGGCACCCTCGTGCTGCGCGGCGTCACCGTCGACATCACCGCGCGCAAAGCCGAGGAGTGGCGGCGCGCCTTTCTGGCAACGGCGTCGTCGGTCCTCTCCGCGTCGCTCGACTACGAGACCACGCTGGCCCAGCTGGCGCGGCTCATCGTCAACGACTTCGGCGACTGGTGCGCGATTGACATCGTGGAGGACGACGAGCTCCAGCGCCTCGTCGTCGAGCATCGCCATCCGGCCAAGCGCGATGCCGCGGAGCGGATGAAGCGCTACGGCCTCACCGAGTCCGGCGTGGCCGTGATCGAGCACCTCATCGAAGCGGACGAGCCGCGCTTCTTCCATCAGAGGCCCGACGACTTCCTCGACAGCGTCGATCCGACGTTGCGATCGTTGCTCGAGGAGCTCGGCCTGGCGTCGTGGATCACCGTGCCGCTGCGCGCGGCCGGCCAGACCGCCGGCGCCATCTCCATCGTCTCCGCCGATCCGTCCCGGCTCTTCGACGACGACGACGTCGGCATGGCCATGGAGCTCGGCCGCCGCGCCGGTTACGCCATCGACCACGCCCGCCTTTATCGCCAGGCCCAGGCGGCGAACCGGGCCAAGGACGAGTTCCTGGCCACGCTGTCGCACGAGCTGCGCACGCCGATGACGGCCACGCTCGGCTGGGCCATGCTGCTGCGCCAGGGCGAGACCTCTGCGGAGAATTTTCACCTGGCCATCGAGACCATCGAGCGCAGCACGCGCGCCCAGGCCAAGCTCATCGACGAGATCCTCGACGTCTCCCGCATCGTCACCGGCAAGCTGCAGCTCAACGTCACGCCGGTGAATCTGCAGAGCGTGATCGAGGCCGCCGTCGACGCCGTAAGGCCGAGCATCGCCGCGAAAGGGATCGCCCTCCGCCTCGACTTCGCCCGCATCGAGGGCATTCCCACCGGCGACGCCGAGCGGCTGCAGCAGGTGATCTGGAATCTGCTCTCGAACTCGGTGAAGTTCACGCCCTCGGGCGGCGCGATCACCATCCGCGTCGGTCAACCGCAGCGCGAGAACGTGCGCATCGCCGTGACCGACACCGGCCAGGGCATCGCCCGCAAGCTGCTGCCGGTGATCTTCGAGCGCTTCCGCCAGGGCGACAGCAGCACGACCCGCGCGTACGGCGGGCTCGGACTCGGTTTGGCCATCGTCAAGAACATCGTCGAGCTTCACGGCGGCAGCGTCAGCGCCGCGAGCGACGGCGAAGGACGCGGGGCGACGTTCACGATCTCGCTGCCGGTGACGACCGCGTCCGCGCCGCAGACGATCGCCGCCGACGCCTCTCCCCATTCGCTGGCCGGCCTCTCGGTGCTCCTGGTCGAGGACGACGACGACACGCGGCGCATGCTCGCCGCGGCGCTGCGCAGCTTCGGCGCGGCGGTGACGGAAGCCGGCTCGACGGACGCGGCGCTGGCGGTGCTGCGCGAGTCGGCGCCGAACGTGGTCGTCAGCGACATTGCCATGCCGGGCGAGGACGGCTTCGCGCTGCTGATGAAGATCCGCAACGGCGAGGCCGAACGCGCGCGGAACGTCCCGGCCGTGGCGCTCACCGCGTACGCGCGCGCCGAGGACCGCGAGCGCATCCTGGCCTCGGGGTTCGCCTGCCATCTGACCAAGCCGGTCGACCCGGTGGCGATGGCCCGCGCGGTGCGCGAGGCGGCACGCCCGTCAACCGCGCCGTAGGAACGGCTCCGGCGCCCGCGGCGGCGGCGGTTCTTCCGGCGGCAACTCCTCCGGCGGAAGCTCGGCCGGCAACTCTTCGAAGAGCTGCGGCTCCGGCTGCTTCGGATCCTGAAACTGAGGCGGTAAATCGTCCTGACTCATTGCAATGGATGAGCAAGCAGAGGTTGCGCCAGATGTAAAACCAGAACCAGAAACCAGAAACCTGAGGCCGCCGCGGCTTCGTTCTGGTTTCTGGTTTCTGGTTTCTGGTTTGCTCAATCGCGCTCAGCGGCCACGACCGAAATCCCCACCAACGCTCGCGCCAAAGAATCCGCATCTTGCAGGTTGCGCATCACCGTCTCGATGGCCACGTCCCTCGCCTTCTCCATCAGCGCGTGGTCGCGCACGATGTTGCCGAAGCGGAAGCGCGGCACGCCCGACTGCTTCGTGCCGAGGAACTCGCCGGGGCCGCGGAGCTCGAGGTCGCGCTCGGCGACGTCGAAGCCGCTCTTCGTGTTCGCGAAGAGATCGAGGCGCTCCTTCTCCGCGTCGGAGACGAGGATGCAGTACGACTTGCGCGTGCCGCGGCCGACGCGGCCGCGCAGCTGGTGCAGCTGCGAGAGGCCGAAGCGGTCGGCGTCGACGATGAGCATGATCGAAGCGTTCGGCACGTCGATGCCGACTTCGATCACCGTCGTGGAGACGAGCATGTCCAGCTCACCGCTCTTGAACAGCGCCATCGTCTCTTCTTTCTCCGCGGCGCTCATCCGCCCGTGCAGCATGGCGATGCGCCGCCTGGAGAAGCGCTGCGTCATCACCTCGTAGCCGAGGGTCAGCGCCTTCACGTTCAGCTTCTCCGACTCCTCGATGATCGGGAAGACGACGTACGCCTGCGCGCCGCGGTCGAGCTCCTCGTCGAGGAACTGGTAGACGCGGTCGAGGTCCTTCGAGGCCCGCACGGCGGTCTTCACGGCGATGCGGCCGGGCGGCAGCTCGTCGATCACGGAGAGCTCGAGGTCGCCGTACATCGCCAGGGCCAGCGAGCGCGGGATCGGCGTCGCCGTCATGACCAGGACGTCGGGGGCCTCGGCCTTGGCGAAGAGGCGCTGGCGCTGCTCGACGCCGAAGCGGTGCTGCTCGTCGACGATGGCCAGCCCCAGCGATTTGAAGACGACGCGCTCCTCGAGCAGGGCATGCGTGCCGATGACGAGCTTGATCATCCCCTCGCGCAGCCCGGCCAGGAGCGTGCGCCGCTCGCCCGCGGACATCGAGCCGGTGGCCTTGGCGACGATGATCGAGTCGCCGAGGAGCTGGCGGATGCGCTGGTAGTGCTGCTCGACGAGGATCTCCGTCGGCGCCAGCAGCGCCACCTGGTGCCCGTTGCGGATGGCGATGATCGCGGCGATGAGCGCGACGATGGTCTTGCCGCTGCCGACATCGCCCTGCAGCAGCCGGTACATCGGCGTCTCGGAGACGAGGTCGTCGACGATCTCCTTGACCACGCGCCGCTGCGCCGCCGTCAGCTTGAACGGCAGGATCTTCCGCACCTCGGCGCGCATCGCATCGTCGACGCGGATGCGCCGGCTCTTCCGCTTCACCTCCTGGGAAGCGCGGCGGACGCGCAGGGCGAGCTGGAAGGTGAAGAACTCCTGCAGGATGACGCGCAGATGGGCGGGCGAGCGCTGACGCAGGAACTCCGGAGTTAATTCTTGGGGGCGGTGGATCTCGTGCAAGGCCGGGGCGAGGTCGATGACGCCGAGCTGTTTTCGCAGCGCCGGCGGCAGCGGGTCGTCGAGCAACGGCAGGGCCTCGCAGGCATTGGCGATCATCTGCCGCAGCGCGCGCGGAGCGATGTTCGGGATCTTCGAGTAGATCGGGACGATCGCCCCCTCGTCCTCTTCGTTCCACGGCTCCCAGTCGGGGCTCTCGATCTGCAGGCGCCGGTAATGCGAGAGCCGCGGCACGCCGTAGACGGCGAGCTTGTCGCCGCGATGGATCTGGTCGGCGAGGTAGGACTGGTTGAACCAGACGAGCATCACCGCGCCCGTGCCGTCCTCGAGCACGGCCTCGAAGATTTTCATGCGCTTGACCGGCGAGACCTTCGCCCCGCACGAGCGCACCTCGCCGCGCAGGAGCACGGGCTCATCGATGTGGTGGCCGAGGTCGTCGATGCGGGTCGGGTGGCGGCGGTCCTCGTAGCGGTAGGGGAAGAACCAGAGGAGGTCATGGACGTGGGCGATGCCGAGGTCTTCCAACGACTGGGCGCGGCGCGGACCGATGTTGGGGAGTTCGCGGATGGAGGAGGTGGGAGAGAGCGGCACGGAAAGATTGTGCGACAGAGGGGAACTAATTCTGCACTTTTCTACCTGGTGTAGAGCGATTCGCGTCCCGAATCCGCTAATCGAAAACGGCCTTCATCGCGATCAGCCCAATCTTCAACGAGTCCCCATTGTGCAGCGTCACCGGCACCCCCGTCGGAATCCTCTGTTCATTCACATACGTCCCGTTCACCGTCCCGACC
>JBKOUP010000122.1:0-4751 GCA_046723495.1 Acidobacteriota bacterium | reverse complement strand
AGGCGATGCCGGTGACCGCCGAGGTGACTGGTCGGCCGGTCAGCAGGAAAACGCAACTAACCAGGAAGGCGGCGAGAATGATGCTGCCAAGGACTCTGGGACGTCCGCCGCCGCGGGGCTGCGCGAGCATCTCGGCCACGACCATGAGCGGCGCGCAGATCCCGCTCGGGCAGCTGGCCACGATCAAGCTGGCCGAGGGGCCGTCGATGATCCGCGACGAGAACGGCCGGCTCTCCGGCTACGTCTACGTCGACGTCGACACCGAGAGGCGCGACGTCGGCAGCTACGTCGCCGAGGCCAAGAAGGCGGTCGAGGCGCAGTTGAAGCTCGCCCCCGGCTATCTGCTGACGTGGAGCGGTCAATACGAAGCGATGGCGCGCGTGCGGGAGAAGATGAAAGTCGTCCTTCCGCTGACGCTCTTCGTCGTCTTCCTGCTGATCTACCTGAACACGAAGTCGCTGCCGAAGACGGCCATCGTGCTGCTGGCCGTCCCCTTTTCCGCGGTCGGCGCGATCTGGCTGCTCTACGCCCTCGGCTACAACATGTCGATCGGCGTCTGGGTCGGTTTGATCGCCCTGCTCGGTCTCGACGCCGAGACCGGCATCTTCATGCTGCTCTACCTCGACCTCGCCCACGACGAGCGCGTCGCCGCCGGAACGCTCAACACGCGCGGCGATTTGCACGAGGCCATCATCCACGGCGCCGTGCAGCGCGTGCGCCCGAAGGTGATTACCGTGGCCTGCGCGTTCTTCGGCCTCGTGCCAATCATGTGGTCGGCCGGCGCGGGGGCGGACGTGATGAAGCGCATTGCCGCGCCGATGATCGGCGGGCTGTTCACGTCGTTCCTGATGGAGCTATTGGTCTACCCGGCGGTCTATCTGCTGTGGCGCGAGCGCCGCTTCGCCGCAGTCGCGCCGCTGCGCTGGCACGTGCCGGCGATCGCCGGCGGCATCGTTGCCGTGGCGATCGCCGCGTTCATGGCCTGGCCGCGCCATCAGCCCGTGCCGCTCTACCCGCGCTACGAAGCGGTGCGCCAGGCGCTCCTCGTCGATTCGTTGGAGCAGACGAAGTCGTCCGCGGCGTTGCTCGGCACGGACGCGCAGCGCGCGAAGGAGACGCGCATCGCCTCCGCCGCGGCGGCGCTGGCGAAGAGCGCCGACATGCCCTCGGCGCGCGAGTCGTTCGCCGCGCTGTCGGAGGCGATGATCGCCTACCGCGCCGCCAGCGGCGAGAGGCCGAAGCCGCAGGTCGTCTACTGCTCGATGGCCAAGCACTCCTGGCTGCAGCCGCCGGGCGCCATTTCGAATCCGTACTACGCCGATGCCGCCATGCGCGGCTGCGGCGAGATCAAATCCGACTGAGGAGACCGTTCGATGCTTTTCGCCATTGTGTTCGCCACCCACATCTTTTCGAATTACGAGAACGCGCGCCAGGCGCTGCTGAAGAGCTCCGTGCCGGACGTGCAGTCCTCGGCGCGGCAGCTCGCCGCCGCCGCCCGCGCGGAGAAACAGCCGGCCATCGCCGCGAAGGCCGGCGCCGTCGCGGCAGCGAAAGACATGGCATCCGCCCGCACCGCCTTCGCGGCGCTTTCCGACGAGATGATCAGGTTCCGAGCGGGTGCTTCGGGTGACCGTCCCGCCGTCGCCTACTGCCCGATGGAGAAGAAATCGTGGCTCCAGCCGAAAGGGGAGATCACGAATCCGTACGTCGGGCCGTCGATGCGCGGCTGCGGCGAGATCAGATGAGGATCCGGTCCAGCTTCACGACGGTTGCAACCGTCGAGCTCTTCACAAGCTCGATGGCCGCGAGACAATCGCGCTCGTGGTTGTAGCCTTTCGGGCTGACCGCAACGGTCTTCTGATTGTCCGTCTGCAGCTGCCACCGCCACTCGTCCCTCGGGTCTCTGCCGTAGTAGTACTTCACGTCTTTCCTCCTCCGGTTTGTGGCCCGTCGCGCTCTCGGGCCAAAATCAGCCCGTGATCGTCAGGAGCCTCCATGTATTGAGTGACACGGAAACCGCTTCCGCGGCACTACACATCAGTGACGGACGCATCGAGCGGGTTAGCGCATACGACGACGTTGACGGCGAAGTCGTTGACTATGGCGACTTCACCATCATGGCCGGCCTGGTCGACTCGCACGTGCACGTCAACGAGCCGGGGCGGACGGAGTGGGAGGGATTCGAGACCGCCACGCGCGCGGCGGCGGCGGGCGGGGTGACGACGATCGTCGACATGCCGCTGAACTCCATCCCGCCGGTGACCACGGTCACGGCGCTGCGTGCGAAGGTGGCGGCGTTGCGCGGGAAATGCCGCGTCGACGTGGCCCTGTGGGGCGGCGCGGTGCCGGGGAACGCGGGCGAGCTCGCGGCGATGCTCGACGAGGGCGCGGTCGGCTTCAAATGTTTCCTCGTCGACTCGGGCGTGCCGGAGTTCGGGCATCTCGACGCGCGCGGCCTCTCCGAGGCGATGAACGCCCTGGCCAAGACGGACTCGCCGCTGATCGTGCACGCGGAGCTGCCCGGGCCGATCGACGCGGCGCGGGCCAGGCTCTTCGGCGACGTCAGCTCGTACCGGCGCTATCTGGCCTCCCGGCCGCCGGCGGCGGAGGACGAGGCCATCGCCCTCGTGGCCGAGGTCGCGCGGCGCAGCGGCGCGCGGGCCCACATCGTCCACCTCTCCTCGGCCGGCGGACTGGAGATCCTCGAGCGAGCGGAAAACGTGACCGCCGAGACGACGCCGCATTACCTCTTCTTCGATGCCGAGGACGTACCCGACGGCGCGACGGAGTTCAAGTGCGCGCCGCCGATCCGCGAGCACGCGAACCGCGAGCGGCTCTGGCGCGGACTTGGACAGCTGTGCGCGATCGTCAGCGATCACTCGCCGTGCGTGCCGGAGCTCAAGAAGATGGCCGAGGGCGACGTCGAGCACGCCTGGGGCGGCATCGCCTCGCTGCAGTTCTCGCTGCCGATCGTCTGGACCGAGGCGCGGCGGCGCGGCGTGCCGCTCGCGACCATCGCCCGGATGATGAGCGAAGGCCCCGCGCAGCTCGCCGGCCTCGGCGCGCGCAAAGGCCGCCTCGCCCCCGGCTACGACGCCGACTTCGTCGTGTGGGATCCGAACGCTCCGCTCATCGTCACGCCCGACCTCATCGAGCACCGCCACAAAGTCACGCCCTACCTCGGGCGCACCCTGCGCGGCGCGGTGAAGGCCACGTACCTCCGCGGCCGGAAGGTGTGGGACGATGGCCGCGCAATCGGCGAGCCGATGGGAGAGTGGATCCGACGATGACCGATTTTCGCGACGCGCTCGACCTCGCCTCGGAGCGGCTCGGCGGCTCCGTGCTCTACGCGACCGACGACTATTTCGCGGAGAAGGAGAACCTGCTCGAGCCGCATGCCCCGGTGTGGAAGGAGCACGAGTACACCGACCGCGGCAAGTGGATGGACGGCTGGGAAAGCCGGCGCAAGCGGACGCCCGGACACGACTTCGCCATCGTGCGCCTCGGCGCGCGCGGCGTGGTGCGCGGCGTGGTCGTCGACACGAGCTTCTTCCGCGGCAATTTCCCGTCGCATTGCTCGATCGAGGCCGTCGACGCGCGGCCGGAGAGCGACGTCGATTCACTGACGGATTGGATCGAAATCCTGCCGATGTCGGCATTGCAGGGCGACTCGCAGAATCTCTTCGCCATCGAGTCACCGTACGCGTTCACGCATCTGCGCCTGCACATTTATCCCGACGGCGGCGTCGCCCGCCTGCGCGTGCATGGAGAGGTCGTGCCCGACTGGCGCCGCGTCGGCGGGCTGACGAACGAGCTCGACCTCGCCGCGGCGGAGAACGGCGGCGACGTGCTCGCGTGCAGCGACATGTTCTTCGGCCCGAAGCACAACCTGATCATGCCCGGCCGCGCGCACAACATGAGCGACGGCTGGGAGACGCGGCGGCGGCGCGGGCCGGGCAACGATTGGGTGATCGTGCAGCTCTCATGCGAGGCAGTCGTGCGCAGGATCGAGATCGACACGAATCACTTCAAGGGGAACTATCCCGACACCGCCTCGATCGACGGCTGTCTCTCCGACGACTGGTTCGAGGTCCTGCCGCGCACGAAGCTGCAAGGCCACACGCGGCACATGTTCGTCGACGATTTCCCGCGTGTCCCGCTCACGCAGCTTCGCCTGAACGTCTATCCCGACGGCGGCGTGAGCCGGCTGCGCGTGCACGCGGTGGCGACGGAGGTCGGACGGCAGGCGGCGGTGGTGCGGCACCTGAACACGCTCACCGATGCGTCCGCCGTTTTGCGAAGCACGTGCGGGTCGACGGAGTGGGTGAGGAAAATGAACGCCGGGCGGCCGTTCGCGTCGTGGGATGCGCTCGTGCGCGCGGCCGGCGACGCCTGGTGGAGCTCCGACGCGGCGCAATGGCGCGAGGCCTTCGCCGCGCATCCGCGCATCGGCGCGAAGAAGGCCTCGGGATGGGCGGCCGAGGAGCAGTCGCGCGCGGCCTCAGCCTCGGCGGAGACGTTGATCGCGCTGGAGAAAATCAACCGCGAGTACGAAGATCGCTTCGATCACACGTTCATCGTCTGCGCGACCGGGCGCAGCGCCGAGGAGATGCTGGCCCTCGCGCAGCTGCGCATCGCCAACGATGCCGAGACGGAGCTGCGCGTGGCCGGCGAGGAACAGTTGAAGATCACGAAGCTACGATTGATGAAGTTGGTCGCATGAGCGGAATCACCACGCATGTCCTCGACAC
>JBKOUP010000460.1:0-5510 GCA_046723495.1 Acidobacteriota bacterium | reverse complement strand
CCGCCACTCCGGCCGGCGTGGACGCCGGCGCGACGCTTCTCTTCGCAAGCGGCATTGCCGCCGGCGCCGCGCCGTTCGTCATTTACCTGGCGAGCAAAAACGCACTGAAGCCCTTCTTCGAAACCTCCTTCGTCACCCTTCCCAAAATCATCGACGCCGTCTGGTCCCTCCCCTTCCCCGATCTCGCCAGCACCTTCCGCAGCAAGAACCTCAACCTTCGCGCGCTCTCCGACTTCGTTCTCTACGAGCACTTCCGCTTCATCCTCAACCCGCTCGTCATCGGCATCGCCATCGCCGTGCTGATCTGGCGCCGAAAAAAATGGGAGTGGATCGACACCGCCCTCTTCGCCCTCACCATCTTCGCCGTCCTCACCCAGCGCAGCGCCCTCGGCCGCGCCGACTTCCCGCATCAATACTTCTCCGCGTTCCTGATCGGGCCGATGATCCTGATCCTTCTCGTGCTGTTCGCGAGAACGGCGCGATTGTGGGTCCTCGCCCTCCTGCCGCTCCTGGCCGTCGCGCTGTGGGTGCCGGACATCGCCAACGGCCGCATCGACGACACCTGCCACTACCAGGGCCGCGTCAGCGGCGTGATCCGCGATCCGCAGGCCGCGGAGATCAAGAATCGCATCGATGCCGTGCGGTATTGGGTGTGGCAGCACAGCAAGCCCGGCCAGCCGATCTTCGACTTCTCCAACCAGCCGGCGCTCTACTTCTTCTGCGAGCGGCCGAATCCGACGCGCTTTTACCAGGTGCCGATCCTCTCGCCGCCGGCGCTGCAGCGCGAGACCATCCTCGCGCTCGATCGCGCCAGGCCGCCGGTCGTCATCCGCCGCTCCCCGCAGGAATTCGACGTCTTCGACGGCATCGACAACGCCGTCCGCGCCCAGGCCGTGGCCGCGTACCTCGACGACTTCTACGACTTCGCCCACACCACGCGCGGCGTCGAGATTTGGGTGCGCAAGCCCCAGCCGCCGCGCCTCAACCTGGCCGGCTACATGCGCCAGTTCCGCATCCCGACGCTGAAAGAGCTCGGCACGATCGGCGCGCGCACGCGGCTCGTCTTCCCCACCGTCGGCACCGTCCCCGGCGTCGGCGGCGCGTACTGGCGCTCCGACCTGATGCTGCACAACCCGTTCAAGGGCTCGATCGCCCTCGACCTGCGCTACGTCGCCGGCGACACGCGCGGGCATCGCGCCGTGAAGCTCGCGCCGGGGCAGAGCATCGTCTGGCCCGACGTCGTCCGCTCCTTCTTCGGCGCGCCGGAGAGCCGCGGCGTCCTCTGGATCGAGTACCGCGGCAACGCCGCGCCGGTGGCGCGCGTGAAGACCGCGGACGTCGCCCACGGCGCGCGGGCCACGATCGATGCGCCGTTGACGCTTGCCGACTCCGCGACCGCGGGGACGCCGAACGACGACCTGACGATCTTCGGCCTGCCGTCGACGAAGGACCGGCGGATCAACATCGGCATCGTGAACGTCGGGGCGATCCCGGCGACGTTCCGCATCACGGCGCGCTCGCGCACCGGCCAAACCCTCGGCAAGCCGGTCGAGGAAGGCCTCGGCGAGGACGACTCGTACACGCTGACGGACCTCGAGTCGCAGCTGCACACGCCGCTCGACGAGACCACGAGCGTGCACGTCGGCATCGTGGCCGGGACGTGCATCGCCTACGCGACCGTGGTCGACGCCACCGGCGACACGCAGTTCATCGCCGCGCTGCCGTCGCAGCAGCCGTGATCACACGCCCCACTTCTTGAGCAGCGCCCGCGCGTCCTCCGTCGCCGCGGTCTGCTCGACCTCGTACTCCGGCGGATTCGGTGCGGCGAGGCACTCCTTCAGCATCTGGATCGCCGCCGGCTTCGTGTTGCCGTCGTTGCTGACCATGGCCTCGGCCAGGAACACCTTCGTGATCTTGTTCGCCGGATCGAACTTCAGCGACTCGTTGAGAAAGCGCACCGCTTCCTTCTCCGAGGCCCAGCCGGTGATGAAGGGGATGCGCGGCGTCTGATCGTGCAGCCGGCCGAGGACGCGCTGCGGCGTGCCCGCTTCGAGCTTCGGATCGATGAGCATGGCGATCGTGGCCTCGCGGCGGATGCGGTCGGCCGCCCCTTGGCGCGCGGCGGCCATCTTGCCGTATGCGAGCGCCCACTCGCCCCAGTTGATGGCGTCCCAGAGGAACACTTCGTCGGCGCCGGGAACCGTGCGCGCGACGTCGGCGACCTGCTTCTCCGACGCCTTCGTCGCCGAGGTCAGTCCCTTCGCGCGGAGCAGCCTGTCGAGGAGCGCCAGCGCCCCCTCGCCCGCCGTCTTCGCCTCGGCGTAGATCTTCTTCTTCTCGTCATTCGACGCCGCGACGTACGCGCCCTTGAAGCGATACGCGCGCAGCAGCTTCCAGCGCGCATCGACGTCGTTGGCATTCGCGCTGACGGCGCGCTGATACGCCGCAATGGCCGCATCGACCTGCGCCGCCTTCGCCCGCCCACCCGTGTGCCCCTCGGCGCGCAGCGCGTAGTGCTGGTCCCCCTCGGCCACCTGCGCGAGCGCGGCGGCGGCGAGCATCGACAGTGCAACGACGAGCAACAGTTTTCGCATACGTTCGATTTTATGGCACAGCGCTTGAACTCGCTTCGTTCATGCGCTGGGTCATTGCCGCTGCACTCCTCGCCGCCGCCTGCCGCGGCCAGCGCATCCCGCGCGATTACCAGAACAACCCGCCGGCGATGACGCACCCGGTGACGAAGTCGTCGGACGCGCCGAGCGCGCACGGCATGCCCGGCGCGGCGCCGGAGCCGAGCAAAGGCGCCGAGGGACAGAGCGTGACGCGGCAGCCGACGTCGCCGAATCCGCCGACGTACACGCTCGGCGACCAGGCCCCGACGGTGACGGACACGCAGCACGCCACGCAGACGGGGGGCACGGCGGTGACGGGGACGAAGTTGAAGGTGAAGCCGTGAAAAGCGGTTCTTAGGTTCTTAGTTGTTAGTTCTTAAGAACCTAAGAACCTAACAACCTAACAACCTAAAATCGCCTCCGTGCGCGTCGTTTTCTTCGGAACTCCTCAATTCGCCGTCCCGACGCTCGACGCCATCGCGCGCGAGCACGAGGTCGCGCTCGTCGTCGCGCAGCCCGACAAGCCCGCGGGGCGCGGCATGCGCTTGCAGTCGCCCGCGGTCGTCGTGCGGGCGCGCGAGCTCGGGCTGCCGGTTGCGCAGCCGGCGCGCATCCGCGACTTCACGCCGCCGGCGGCGGACGCCGCGATCGTCGTCGCGTACGGAAAGATCCTCCCGCCGGCGCTGCTCGCGGCGATGCCGTTCTACAACGTGCACGCGTCGCTGCTGCCGAAGTACCGCGGCGCGGCGCCGATCCAGCGCGCCATCGAGCACGGCGAAACGGAGACCGGCGTGACGATCATGCGCATCGACGAGCAGCTCGATCATGGGCCGATGCTCGCTGCGGTGCGCACGGCGATCGATCCCGACGAGCATGCACCGGCTCTTGGCTCTCGGCTCTCGGCTCTCGGCGCCGATTTGCTGCTGCGCGTGCTGCGCGAGCGGCCGGCCGAGGTCGAGCAGGACCACGCCCGGGCCACGCTCGCGCCGAAGATCGAGAAAGAGGAAGGGCTCGTCGACTGGAGCGCGCCGGCGCGCGCGATCTATGACAAGTTCCGGGCCTTCGATCCGTGGCCGGGCATCTTCACGGCGACGATGAAGCTGATCGACGTGGCGCCCGCGGACGCGCACGGCGAACCGGGCGCCATCGTGGCCATCGACGACGGCGTCGTCGTCGCCTGCGGCGCGGACGCGCTGCGCGTGCGCACGATCCAGCGCGCCGGAAAGCCGCGCGTTCCGGCGGCGGACGTGGCCCGCGCCGAACGATGGCGCGTGATGCCATGAACGAGCGGCAGCGCGCGCTGCAGATCCTCCGCCGCATCGAGCGCGAGCAGGCCTTCGCCGCGCCGCTGCTCGCCACCGAGTCCGGCTTCGTGCGCACGCTCGTCCTCGGCGTGCTGCGCTGGCGGTCGCGGCTCGACTTCGCCGTCTCGTTGCTGGCCAAGCGCAAGATCGACGAGCCGCTCCTCGACGTCCTCCGCCTCGGCGCGTACCAACTGTTGTACATGGACGTCGCCAAGTACGCCGCCGTCGCCGAGACGGTGGAGCTCGCGCCGAAGCACGCCCGCGGTTTCGTGAACGCCATCCTGCGCCGCGTCACCGACATCGAGCCGCCCGACCTCGCCACCCGCACCGCCCACCCACCCTGGCTGATCGAGCGATGGATCCGCAACTACGGCGAGGAGCGCGCCGCGCGCATCGCCGCGGCGGACCAGGAGCTGTCGTACCCCGACGTCATCACCACCGCGTCGCCGCCCGATGCCACGCCGTCGAACCTCGTCCCCGGCATGTGGAAGCTGCGCGGATCGTCCGCCGAGGTCGAGGGAATCGTGCTCGACGAAGGGAGCGCCGTCATCGCTGACATCGCCGCCGCGACGTCGAGCGACATCCTCGACCTCGCTGCCGCGCCGGGCGGGAAGAGCGTCGTGGCCACTCTGCGCGGCGCGCACGTCGTCAGCAACGACATTTCGATCGGGCGACTGAGGGCGCAGGGCGCAGGGGGCGGGGCGCAGGTGGTGCCGTCGCGAGAACACGATCTGCGCCCCGCGCCCTGCGCCCTGCGCCCTGTCGTCAGCGATGGCCGCCTTCCGCCCTTCCGAAGAAAGTTCGACACCGTCCTCCTCGACGCGCCGTGCAGCGCCACCGGCACGATCCGCAAGAATCCCGAGCTCAAGTGGCGCCTGCACGAAGAGGACTTGGCGTCGTTCGCAACCCTGCAGCGAGAGATGCTGGCGAGCGCCGCGCAGCTTGCGAACAAGTACATCGTCTACTCCACCTGCTCGCTCGAGCCGGAGGAGAACGACGAGATCGTCGCCGGTTTCGAGAAACTCGACGTCGGTGATTTCGTGAACGACGACGTCCGGCGCTGGGTCGAGAACGGCGTCCTCCGTCTCACGCCCGACTCCGGCGCCGACGGCTTCACCGCGTTTGTGCTAAGAATTCCGTCCCATGCCACGTGACATCCCGGTCGGCAACGGCTCGCTCCTCGTTGCCTTCGACGCAAAATACCGCCTGGCCGACGTCTATTTTCCTCACGTCGGACACGAGAACCACAGCGGCGAGCGCTTCCGTTTCGGCGTGTGGGCCGACGGCGTCTGCAGCTGGATCGAGGACGACCGCTGGACGCGCAACCTCGGCTACCTGCGCGACACGATCGTCACCGACGTCGTCGCCGAGAACGCCGAGCTCGGCCTGCGCCTGCGCTGCCACGACGCCGTCGACGCCGACGCCAACGTCTTCGTCCGCAAGATCGTCGTGCGCAACCTCCGCGACGACTCCCGCGCCGTCAAGTTTTTCTTTCACCACGACTTCAACCTGTACGGCAACCCGGCCGGCGACACGGCCATGGTCGATCCCGATTCGCGCTCCGTCATCCACTACAAGATGAAGCGCTACTTCC
>JBKOUP010000231.1:0-5036 GCA_046723495.1 Acidobacteriota bacterium | reverse complement strand
GGCGGTGTTGGCTTTGGCTCCGACGACGAAAGCGCCTGTTTACATCGAAGGCACTGAGGGAACGATTCACGAAACGATCCGCAAAACGACAAGTCTTCACCCTTCGAACGAAACTCTTCGGCGAATTCACGAACGGCTCTCGAGACAGAAGTCAGCGTTGGAAAATCACTTCGGTACGAGTTTGACGGACTGCGAGCGGCCGCAGTTTTTGCGTTATGAAAAAGGTGACTTCTTCGTTCGTCACCAGGATGGCAACACACAACAGAACGACTTCGATCACTTGCGAGTCCGCCGGATATCGATCGTCGTGTTTTTGAATGACTCGTTCTCCGGCGGCTCGCTGACGTTTTACGACGCGGCGGCGACGTTTGCGCTGGCGGGTGAAACCGGAACGCTGGTTGCATTCAGAGCCGAGACGTTTCACGAGGTCTTGCCGGTCACGAGCGGCGAGCGCTTCACGATCATCAGCTGGTTCAAGTAGGCCGCAAGTCATTACCACCAATACTTATTGACAAGAGGGACGTGCGGCACTACGTTGGGTGCGTTACCGTCGACCCCGGAACCTTGCCGCACCGGTCTGACCGTTGTTGGGCTCGCTTGAGACTCAACGGCTAGGATCCGTGCCTCTGTATTTTGTTATGCGGGGAGGATATTCATGGAAGACAAATCCAAAGACAAATCCAAATCCAAATACCAATCCGAGATCCGGCCGGAAATCGCACCCGAAATACAACCCGAAATCGCACCCGAGGTGAGACCGCTCCCCGAGGTAGCGCCGGAAGTCGCGCCGGAAAAACGACCGCGACGGCCCATCCCCGAGATTGCACCGGAGGTGCGACCGCTTCCGGAAGTGGCCCCGCAGCCATACCGGCCCATTCCCGAAATCGCACCCGAGGTACGACCGATTCCTGAGGTCGCCCCCGAGATCGTCCCCGAAGTGGCCCCGGAAAAAGAACGGTACAAACGGCCCATCCCCGAGATTGCACCGGAAGTACGACCGATTCCGGAAGTGGCGCCGGACGTCTCACGGCAAAAGTCGCCGCGACCCATACCCGAGATTGCGCCCGAACGTCCGAAGAAGAAGTAGGAATACGATCGCGCGTAAACCTGAACGTCGAGGACCGCAGGCGCACCCAAGGCGGGCCTGCGGTCCTCGGCACTTTCAACCGAGATGACAACGGATCCGCTCAAGCCGGTTGCGCTCATCAGCATGCCGACGCTCTCGGCACGCTTTCCATCCTTTCAACTGGCGTTGCTCAAACCGACGCTGGAGCGCGAAGGCATTCCCGTTCAGACGTTTTCGCTCTTCATGTACTTCGGAACGCAGGTCGGCTGGCGCTTGAACGAAACGCTGTCCGACGTTTACCCGTGCATGCTGGGCGAGTGGATTTGGACCAAAGCCGCATTCGGCGATTTCACCGAAAACGACGGCTACTTCGAAACCTATCGAAACAATCTCGAAGGCATTTGTCATAAGGCCGGCTGTTCGCTCGACGATCTGCGCCGTCTGCGTGAAACCGCGGCGCCGGCATTCATCGACTTTTGCATGAAGAGCGTCGATTGGAGCCGGTTCGGCATGATCGGTTTCTCGGTCGTCTTTCAGCAGACGCTCGCCAGTATCGCCCTGGCAAAAGCGCTCAAGCAGCGTTATCCGCACATTCCGATCATGATGGGCGGGGCCACGTTCGAAGACGACATCGCCGAAGAGATCATGAAGGGTTGCCCGGAAGTGGATTACGTTCACTGCGGCGATGCCGATGAGACACTCCCCATAGCGATTCGCCGTTTGTACGGCGGACAATCGATGGCCGGCATGCCGGGCATGATGTGGCGCAACCAGGATCGGGTGGCTTATGCCGGACGGGCGCCCAACCTCGCCGACATGAACAAGACGCCGGTGCCCGATTTCGACGAGTACTTCTACGCGCGCAACGAAGGTGGTTACGATGATTACGATGAGGCCCAGGGCGTTTTGCTGCCGATCGAGACGGCGCGCGGCTGCTGGTGGGGTGTGAAGAACCACTGCACGTTCTGCGGCCTGAATCGTGCCGGAATGGAATTTCGTTCCAAGCGGGTCGACAACGTCATTCAGCAACTCGACGAGCTCTCGCGACGCTACGGCATCCTCGACTTCAACGCCATCGACAACATCATCGCCCCCGAGTACATCGACCAGTTGTTCCATCAACTCGGCGAGGCCAACACGGATATACGCATTCACTACGAAGTGCGCCCGAGCCTTTCACGCGCGCAACTGAAACAGATGCGCAAAGGCGGGCTGTTTTCGATCCAGCCGGGCGTCGAGAGTTTCTCGACGCACATTCTCAAGCTGATGCGAAAGCACACGACCGGCGTGCGCAACCTGGAGTTGATCAAGTGGTCCACCTACTACGGGATCAATAACCTGTACAACATCCTGCTCCGGTTTCCGGGTGAGACGCTGGAAGATTATCGCGCCCAGTGTGAAGTGATCTCGAAGATTCATCACTTTCAGGCGCCCTGGGCCGTTGCCAAGGCGCGCGCGGACCGCGGTTCGCCGATGTATGCCGAGCCGGAGACGCAGTCGGTGACCCGGTTAGTTCCGTCCGCGTGTTACGACTATCTGTTTCCGAAGGATCGGTTCGATCTGAATCGCGTTTCCTACTACTTCGAACACGAGATGGGCGACACGCTTGAGGATCACGAATACGGCGAGATCTTCGAGGCCGTGGACGTATGGCAACAGCGCTGGCGGCAGCATCCCCGGCCGTATCTTCGTTATCGAAAGACCTGGACGTCGATCCTGATCGAGGATGGACGCAACGGTTCGCCTCGCACGGCGACCTATTCAGACGATTACGCAAATCTCTACGAATACTGCGCCGATGCCCGCGGTCATAAGGAGATCTCCGCGAAGTTCGATGACGCTGAATGGGTTGCGCCCGCGCTGGAAGAGTTCGTGGAGAGAGATCTGATGGTCCATCTCGACAATCGTTATCTCAGTTTGGCGCTTCCCGAGAATCCTTACTTTTAATTTCCCTTTATGTTGCGCGAAGCCCTTTCTACCACGCTCCGATCGCTTCCCGAGAATTTTCAATCAGCACGCGCCGAGTTGCTTGATCTGCTGCGCCGGCGCGGAATTCTTTATCGCTCGGAGAGGCAGCCGGTGCTCTCGCGCGATGGCACCTCCGCGCGTTGGATGCTCGACTCTCTTTCCGTCACGCTCTCGCCAAGAGGAGCGGAACTGGCAGGGAAATGTGTGTTGGAGCTTCTCAAACGATTCGATGGCAAGCAGATCGCGACGTACGGCTTGACCGGGATTCCCATTCTTCAGTCGTGCCTGCTTCAAGACAGCCGCTATCACGGTCTGCTCGTTCGCAAAGAGCGAAAACAGCACGGCTCCTGCAAACTGATCGAGGGCGAGATCGATCCCGGCGAGCCGGTGATCCTGATCGACGATTCCGTGAGCTCCGGAACCTGCATGACCGAAGCCACCGAGCGACTCGAAGCCGCGGGCCTGCGCGTCGAAGGCGGGATTTGCCTGGTGCGCTTTGGCTGGCCCAACGGCTATGCGCTCATGCAGGAGCGCGGTTATCACATGGAAGCGGTCTACGACATCTGGGACGACTTCATCGCGCACATGGACGATGAAGAAAAACCGCTGGCCAATCCCTCGAAATACTTTCCCGCATTCGAATGGCACACGGAGCAGGCACCCGAACGCCTCCATCCCGCGCAGCTCGCGCGGATAGTCGTGTCGGAATACTTGTCGTCGGGCAAGCTCCTGCGTCCGCCCGAACAGTTGGACAAAGACTACGACTCGGCAGGCGGTGCGTGGGTAAGCATTCGTTCGCGCAAGAACATTCACCATCGGCATGCTCGCGGCGGGTTCTGGCACTTCCAAGGCGAAACGTCGCGCTCGGCTGCAGACGACGAGGTGATGGATTCGTTGAGCACGGCCGACGGCCTGACACCTGGCGAGGAAGGATTGAGCCAAGTCGCGGAAAGCGCATTCGCGGTGACATTCTTCAGTGCGCTCGAGCGGTGTAGTCCGGGTCAGCTCGATAACGATCGTTATGGCATCGTGGTGCGGAGTTTGGAGCGGCGCGATCGAATGGGCGGCGCCTTGCCGCGCATGCCCGGCATTGCGAACGAGTGGGCGCAGTTTCAACACGCGCGCATAAAGAATGGGAAGCTCGTGTCGTTCGAGCCGTATGAGATCCTTCGTCACGACGTCGTCAAAGCGGTCGAGCCGGAAGCGACATGGCAACCGACCGGCGTTCCGGCGCCCGAACAACTGCCTTGGCACAAAGACAGAAGCATTTGCGGAGCGATTGCGGAACGCGCGCGTGACCTCGTGCTGGGACAATTATTAGACTTGCCGGAAACGACGCCGCCGCTGCCTGACGAACTTCTTCCGAAGAATGTCGAGTCGTTGTACGTGACGATCTACATCGAAGGTCGTCTGCGTGGTTGCATGGGGTTGCCGGTACGTAGCCTCGACGATGATCTAAAGAAGATTGTCGGGGCCGCTCTTCGTGATGACCGATTTGCCGAGGCGGCAGCGGTCGACGCCGATTCGATTGCGGTCACCGTTTCGCTGCTTTTCGATCCGCTCGAGATCGGATACGCGCCGCCGGAAGAGGTGGTGAATTATTATCGACACGGCGATCAGACGCTGATGGTCTACCAGGGTCAGCGCGTCGGCTTATTGCTGCCGTTCGTCGCAGGCCTTTGGAACCTCGACAATGTGAGTTTTGCGCGGGCAGTGATCGAAAAGGCCGGACTGTCCGAGCCGCCGTACGACTGGTGCCGCTTCGACTGTGTGACGTGGCTCGCCGGAAGTGAGGGCGTTTGGCGGACGATCGGAGGTTTTGCGCCGCCACAGCAGAACCTGCCGCCAGTCGACGCGCTCGTCGCGCGCCATAGCAAACTGCATCTGCGTTATTTGCTCAGATACTTGCGCGACGACGGCACGTTCTTTTCTTCGTATCAGCCTTTTCAGAATCGGTTATTCGAGGGCGCGGATCCGGCGAGACAATCTCATGGTGCATGGG
>JBKOUP010000467.1:0-9562 GCA_046723495.1 Acidobacteriota bacterium | reverse complement strand
GCTACAAAGAGCGCGTCTTCGTGGTGACCGCGGCCGACAACGCGACCGACGAGATCGCGAAGATCGACGTGAAGCTGGCGCGTTAGTGCGAGTGCGCCGCCGCCTGCTGCTCCTTCGCCTTCTTCGACTCGGCGATGATCTTCTCCTGGAGTTGCTTCGGCACTTCTTCGTAGTGCGAGTACTCCATGTGGAAGCTGCCGCGGCCCTGCGTGATCGAGCGCAGCGTCGAGCCGTACGTCAGCATCTCCGCCAGCGGCACGCGGGCCTTGACCGTCTGCGAGTCCCCCTCGGCGTCGACGCCTTCCACGCGGCCGCGCCGCGAGTTCAGGTCGCCCATGATGTCGCCGATGTACTCCGACGAGGCCGTGATCTCCACGTGCATGATCGGCTCGAGCAGCGTGGCCCGGGCCTTCTCCATCGCTTCCTGATAGGCCAGCGAGCCGGCGATCTTGAAGGCCATTTCCGACGAATCGACGTCGTGGTACTGGCCGTCCTTCAGGCGGACGCGGAAATCGACCATCGGATAGCCGGCCAGGTAGCCCTTCTTCCGCGCGTCCTGGATCCCCTTATCCACCGCGGGGATGTACTGGCGCGGGATCGAGCCGCCGAAGATCTCGTCGACGAACTCGTAGTCGCCGCCGCGCGGCAGCGGCTCGACCGTGATCTTGCAGTCGGCGAACTGTCCGTGGCCGCCGGACTGCTTCTTGTGCCGCCCGTGGGCATCGGCGGGCTTCGTGATCGTCTCGCGATACGGCACCTTCGGCGGATGGAGGATCACCTCCACGCCGTACTTTTTCTTCAGCTTCGAGACCACGATCTCGACGTGGAGCTGGCCTTGTCCGGCGATGAGGAACTCCTTCGTCTGCTCGTCGCGCGTGAAGGTGATGGTGGGGTCTTCCTCGATGATGCGCGCCACCGCGGTGCCGAGCTTGTCCTCATCGCCGCGCGACTTGGCCTCGATGGCGAAGGAGATGGCCGCCTCGGGGTACTTGATGTGGTCGATGACGAAGGAGTGGTCTTTCGCTGCCAGGCTGTCGCCGGTGTGCACGTCCTTGAGCTTCGCGACGGCCCCGATGTCGCCGGCGCGAAGCTCCGGTACAGGGACCTGTTGTTTCCCCTGGAGCAACTGCAGTTTGCCGACGCGCTCCTCGTGATCGCGGGTCGTGTTCCAGTACGACGTGTCGGACTTCAGCGTGCCGGAGTAGATGCGGAAGAGCGACACGCGGCCGGAGAACGGATCGGAAAACGTCTTGAATACCAGCGCCGAGGGGAAGGCCTGCTCGCGGCGATCGAGCTCGACCGTCTCGCCCTTCTTGTCCTTGCCGCTCACCGGATGCGCCTCGGCCGCGGACGGCAGCAGCGACACGAAGGCGTCGAGCACCAAGTGCCCGCCGACGTTGTGCGAGGCCGAGGTGCAGAGCACGGGGAAGATCTGATGATGCCCGACCTCGCGTTTGAGCCCGTCGAGGAGCTCTTCCTGCGACAGTCCGCCCTGCTCGAAGAAGCGCTCCATCAGCGTGTCGTCGCCCTCGGCCACTTTTTCGATCAGCTTCTCGCGCCACTCGTCCGCTTCGGCCTTGCGGTCGGCGGGGATGTCGAGCGCGTCGTACTTGCCGGAGCCGTCGGTGTGGTACTGGTAGGCCTTCATGGACACGAGGTCGATGACGCCGGTGAAGTCCTTCTCCTCGCCGATGGGGATCTGGATCGGCACCACTTCCTTGCCGAACTTCTTCTGCAGCGCTTCGAGCGTGCGCGAGAACGAGGCCCGGTCGCGGTCCATCTTGTTGATGATGACGAGGCGCGGCAGCTCGAACTCGTCGGCGAACTTCCAGACCTTCTCGGTCGTCACCTCAACGCCGGTCACGCCGCTGACGACGATGGCCGCGGAGTCGGCCACGCGCAGGGCCGCCTTCGCTTCCATCAAAAAGATGCCGAAGCCGGGCGTGTCGAGGAGGTTGATCTTCGCGTTCTTCCACTCCGCATAGGCGATGGCAGCGGAGATGGAATGCTTGCGCTCGACCTCGTCGGGATCGAAGTCGGTCGTCGTCGTCCCGTCGTCGACGCGGCCCAGGCGGGTGGTCGCACCGGCGTTGAAGAGCAGCTGGGAAACGAGCGTCGTTTTGCCGGTGTCGTTGTGTCCGGCTACAGCCACGTTCCGAATCTCGGAACCGGAGTAGACCTTCATATGGATGACCTCACATGGCGGGTTTCAACAAATGGACGTGAATCATAATTTAAAATGGCCGCCGCGGGCGCGGGTCCCGCGTGGAACAACAAGCAGGTGAAGCTCGGAAGATACGAGGTGGTCCGCGAGCTCGGCAAGGGTGCGATGGGAATCGTCTACCTCGCCAAGGACCCGCTCATCGGCCGCCTCGTGGCGCTGAAGACGATCCGCGCTTCCGTCCAGGCCGACGACGAGGAGACGAAGGAGTTCCAGCAGCGCTTCGTCCGCGAGGCTCAGGCCGCCGGCATCCTCAACCATCCCTCGATCGTGACCGTGCACGACATCGGCCTCGACGAGCCGACCGGCACGTCGTTCATCGCCATGGAGTACGTCGAGGGGCAGAACCTGAAGGAAGTCCTGGCGCAGGGGCGGCCTCTGCCGTTCGACCAGATCGGCGACATCATCGCCCAGGTCGCCGAGGCGCTCGACTTCGCGCACGCGAAGGGCATCGTCCACCGCGACGTGAAGCCGGCGAACATCATCCTCGTCGACGGGAGCCGCGCCAAGATCACCGACTTCGGAATCGCCAAGATCGCCACGGGCGGGAACCTGACGACGACCGGCCAGTTCCTCGGCACGCCGAATTACATGGCCCCCGAGCAGGTCAAGGGCGCGCCGGTCGACGGGCGCACCGACATCTTCTCTCTCGGCATCTGCCTCTACGAATGCCTGACGCGGCGCAAGCCGTTCGGCGGGGACTCGCTGACGTCGATCTCGTACAAGATCGTCCACGAGCCCTTCCCGCCGCTGCACGAGATCAATCCGCAGATCCCCGACGGCTACGACGACGTGGTCGCGCACTGCCTGGCCAAGGATCCGGCCAAGCGCTATCAGCGCGGCCGCGAGCTGGCCAACGCGCTGCGCGCGGTGGTGCGCGGCGAGAAGCCGGGGCGGCTCTCCGACTCGTACTTCGCCGACACGATGGTCACGCACGACCGCGAGCGCCTGCCGACGGTGGACATGCCCTTCCCCGAGGCCGTGGAGGCGCCGCCGCCGACGCAGGGGCCGTTCGACACGAATCCGAAGCCGGTCACGCCCCCGCCGCCGCCGCGCCCGCGTGCCGCGCGCAAGGGACCATCGATCTTGCGCAAGTCGCTCTCGCCGCCGCTATTTCTCGGCGTCGTGGCGCTGCTGCTGATCGCGTTCGTCGGGTCGATCTTCGCCATCAAGCGGCAGTACGCGAAGCCGGCGCCGGTCGACGCGCAGTACGAGGCCAGGCGGGCCAGGGAGCGGCAGCTGCGCAGCGACGCCCAGACGCTGCTGAAGCAGGGACGCGTCGACGACGCCTACGCGAAGTACGACGAGCTGCACCGGATCGCGCCGAATTCGCCCGCGGTGATCGACATGCTGCAGAAGCTGTCCATGATCCGCCAGCAACAGCAGGCCAACGCCCAGCAGCAGGCGCAGGCGAAGCAGAAGTTCGACCAAGGCGTGGCGCTGTACAACGCCAGGAAGTACGACGAGGCCGCGAACGTCTTCGAGGAGTCGTTCCGCCTGAATCCCGCGCCGGTGGAGACGGTGAACTATCTGAAGCTCGCCCAACAGCAGTCCGAGCACGCGCGCGCCGAGCAGGCCGCGCGGCAGCAGCAGCGGACGCAGGTGGCGCAGACGCCCGCGCGCCCGGTGACGGTGACGGCCGCGCCGCCGCCGCTAACGGCCGCGGTGAACAACACGCCCGCGCAGTTCACGACGACGTTCAACCATCCGTTCACCGACGGCACGATCGTGGTGAAGGTCGGCGCCGACGTCGTGGCCAACCAGGCCCTGTGGGGGGAGACGCGCTTCCTGCACCGCCGCGAGCCGCGCGCCGTCAACGCCAGCAAGCAGCTCGCGCCGCGCAACGCCGACGTGCAGATCTGGATCGAGGTGCCGGCGCTGAACATCAAGGAGCACCACGTGCTGGCGCGGCAGAGCATCCCCCCGGGCGGCACGCGCCAGCTCGTGGTCAGCTTCGATCAGGCCAGCAAGCAGTTCAACTACCAGCTCAATTGACGACGTTCTCCATCGCCGCCATCGACGAGCTCTGGCTCCACGGCACGCTCGCCGAGCGGCGGCTGATGTACGGCCGCGCCGAGCAGCGCGGCGACGAGATCACCGCCACCGATGCGCGCGACGAAGCGCTCGTGGCGCGCTGCGAGCGGGCCATGACGAAGCTGCGCGCCGCGATGCCGCGCGAGGCGGAGCGCGTGCGGTTGGTGGCGCGCTCCGACAGCGAGCCGACGATGACCGTGGAGATCGGCGGCATCTCGATTGTGACGTCGCCCGAGTTCGTCGAAGAGGACGTGCAGCTGCTAAGCCCCTCTCCCCGCGCCGCGGGGAGAGGGTGGCGCGAAGCGCCGGGTGAGGGGCGCACGCTTCCCATCCTCTGGCACAACGGCTCCGCCGCCGTCCTCCTGCACGAGGCCTACGGCCACCCGCTGGAGCTCGGCATGCCGCCGGTCGAATGGCCGGCCTGGTTGCGCGTCGACTGTCCGATGTCGATGCGCCGGGCCTCCTTCAGCGACGTGCCGCTGCGGCGGATGACGCGCGTCGTCGTCTCGCACGAGAACGCGCCGTTCGTGCTGCCGTCGCCGCGCATCGACGTCCACCTCGTCCGCGGCGGCGCGTACGATCCGCTCACCGACGTCGTCACCATCGACGTGGCCGTGCCGCGCTTCACGATCCGGGCGACGCGCGCGGAGATCGCGGCCTCGCTCGCCGGCGCGATCGGCGAGCCGATCCGCTACCCCGGCGTCGTCTGCTCGCGCGAAGGTCAGGAGCTCGTCGTCGGCTCGTACGCCCCGGTCGTCGTCACGCGGGAGCTGGCGTGATTTACCGCAAGTGGGGGCGGGTGGTGCGGTGGGAGAACGGCACGATCGTGCGCGTGGAGGAGGCGGGGGAGGCGCGCGAGGAGAACGGGATGTTCGTCGCTCAGCCGATCGCGCATCGTGTCATCCCGAGCGCCGGCGAGGGATCTCCTGCGCACGTCGTCGCCCTGGCCGAGGGGATCCTTCGCTGCGCTCAGGATGACACGAAGATCGAGCGCGTCATCGTTTCCTTTGGCGTCGCCCTGCACGAATGCGACAGCGTCGGTTGGCACGAGGAGACCCAGCGCCTTCACGTCGCTCTCACGCGCAGGCCGTGGCGCGTCCTCGTCGACGACGTCGACCTCGTCCAGCGCGTCGCCGGCGCGCTGGCGCGCTGCGAAGGGGAAAAAGACTTCGAGCACGTCCTCGTTCCGCCCCATCTCAAAATCGACGCCGATTGCGAGCGCGAACAACAGCCCGGCGGCCTCGACGGCTACGGCCGTCCCATCGAGCGCCGCCGCGTCGAGGGCGAGCCGCCGAACTTCTACCGGCCGAGCTACCGCACGCGGCCGGTGCGGCGCTGGATGAACGTCCGCGCCCAGCCGTTCGGCACCGTCGATGTCAGCGCGCCGAAAGCGATCGCCCTCGTCGACGGGGGAAAGGTCCTCGTCGAGCACGACGGACGGGTCTTTGTCACACAGTTGCGTGTCGGCCGTGTCATCGCCGCCGGCGAGCGCGGTGAGATGTTGCTTTAGAATCCGCTGGCCCTATGTCACTCGTGAAGAATCGCAACCTCGAGGAGCTCGAGCGCCGCAAGCGCGAGAGTGAGCTCGGCGGCGGCGAGGCCCGCATCGCGCGCCAGCACGCCGAGGGGAAGCTCACCGCGCGCGAGCGCATCCAGCTCCTCTTCGACCACGGCTCGTTCCAGGAGCTCGACCAGCTCGTCGTCCACCGCAGCAACGACTTCGGCATGGAGAAGCAGCGCATCCCCGGCGACGGCGTCGTCACCGGCTACGGCACCGTGCAGGGGCGCCTCGTCTACGCCTTCGCCCAGGACTTCACCGTCTTCGGCGGCTCGCTCAGCGAGACCTACGCCGCGAAGATCGTCAAGATCATGGACCTGGCCGTGAAGAACGGCGCGCCGCTGATCGGCCTCAACGACTCCGGCGGCGCGCGCATCCAGGAAGGGGTCGTCTCCCTCGGCGGCTACGCGGATATTTTTCTTCGCAACACCCTCGCCTCCGGCGTCGTGCCGCAGATCTCCGCGATCATGGGCCCCTGCGCCGGCGGCGCCGTCTACTCGCCGGCCATCACCGACTTCATCCTCATGGTGAAGAAGACGTCGTACATGTTCGTGACCGGGCCCGACGTCATCAAGACAGTGACGCACGAAGAGGTCACGAAGGAAACCCTCGGCGGCGCCGACACGCACAACCAGATCTCCGGCGTCGCGCACTTCGCCGCGGAGTCGGACGAGGACTGCCTGGCCACGATCCGCGAGCTGCTCTCGTTCATCCCCTCGAACAACCTCGAAGACCCGCCGCGGGCGCTCTCGCGCGACGACATCAACCGCACCGACGCCGCGCTCGACGATCTCATCCCCGAGTCGCCGAACCAGCCGTACGACATCCGGGCCATCGTCAAGTCGGTCGCCGACGAGGGGCACTTCCTCGAAGTCCACCAGCACTTCGCCCGGAACATCGTCGTCGGCTTCATCCGCCTGAACGGCTACAGCGTCGGCGTCGTGGCGAACCAGCCGGCCTACCTCGCCGGCGTGCTCGACATCAACGCCTCGCGCAAGGGCGCGCGCTTCGTCCGCTTCTGCGACGCCTTCAATGTCCCTCTGCTCGTGCTCGAGGACGTGCCGGGATTTTTGCCGGGCACGGACCAGGAGTACGGCGGGATCATCATTCACGGCGCGAAGCTGCTCTATGCGCTGGCCGAGGCGACGGTGCCGAAGATCACGGTGATCACGCGGAAGGCCTACGGCGGGGCGTACTGCGTGATGAACTCGAAGCACATCCGCGCCGACATGAATTACGCCTACCCCTCGGCCGAGATCGCGGTGATGGGCGCCGACGGCGCGGTCAACATTCTTTATAAGGGCGCGACGGACCGCCAGGCCAAGATCGACGAGTACAAGGAAAAGTTCGCCAACCCCTTCATCGCCGCCGAGCGCGGCTACGTCGACGAGATCATCGAGCCGAGCCGAACGAGGCCGAAGCTGATCACGGCGTACGCGATGCTGAGGAACAAGCGCGATAAGAACCCGCCGAAGAAGCACGGCAATATACCGCTGTGAGGGAAACCAGAAACCAGAAACCAGAAACCAGAAGAGGCCTCGCGATGGCGCTGGCGCTTCTGGTTTCTGGTTTCTGGTTTCTGGTTTGCTCCTGTCACAAAGAGCCCCGCAAGTACAACCTCCTGCTCATCACGTTAGATACCTTTCGCGCCGACCGCCTCGGCCCCCTCACCCCCACCCTCGCGAAGCTCGCCCGTGACGGCGTCACCTTCACCAACGCCGACTCGCCCGTCCCGCTCACGCTGCCGGCGCATTCGTCGCTGCTCTCGGGCGTGCTGCCGCCGCAGCATGGGTTGCGCAACAACGGCGCGGGCTCGTTTCCGGCGGATCGCGAGACGCTGGCGACGCTGCTGTCGAAAAACAATTACCGCACCGGCGCCTTCGTCAGCTCCTTCGTTCTCGACCATCGCTTCGGTTTGAACCGCGGCTTCGAGCTTTACGACGACGAGGTCACGCGCGATCCGACGCAGACGGTCGCGGGCCTCGAGGCCGAGCGCCGCGGCGGCGAGACCGTCGACCGCGCCCTGGCCTGGCTCAAGCAAGGCGACGCGCGGCCGTTCTTCGCCTGGGTCCACCTCTACGACGCGCACGCGCCGTACGCGCCGCCGGCGCCGTATCCGCAGACGTACGACGGCGAGGTCGCCTACGTCGACGCGCAGGTGGCGCGGCTCCTCGGCGCGATCGACCGGAGCGACACCATCGTCGCCGTCGTCGGCGACCACGGCGAAGCCCTCGGCGAGCACGGCGAGGCCACGCACGGCCTTCTCCTCTACGAGCCGACGCTGCATGTGCCGCTGATCGTCGCCGCGCCGGAGCTGGAGTCGAAGACGATCGCCGGCGCCGTCAGCACCGTCGACCTCGCGCCGACGCTGGCGTCGCTCGCCGGCGTGCCGTTCGGCTCGAACAATCTCCTCAGCGCGCCGACCAAGGACATCTACGCGGAGACCGAGTATCCGGTGCAGCTCGGCTGGAGCGATCTGAAGTCGATGCGCCGCGGCGACCTCAAATTCATCCGCGCCCCGCAGCCCGAGGTGTACGACCTGGCGCGCGATCCGAAGGAGACGTCGAACCAGCTCGAGCAGCAGCGGCGTGCCTATCACGACCTCAGCGCCGCGCTCGACGCCGTCAAAGCGACCACGGTCGCGGCGTCGACGACTCTCGACGACGAAGCGCGGCGCAAGCTCGCCAGCCTCGGCTACATCGCGCCGACGAACGCGGCCGCCGCCACCGGTCCGCGTCCGAATCCGGAGACGATGGCGCCGCTCTTCCGCAAATTCGAGCAGGCCCATCTCCTCCTCGTCAGCCATCGCGAGAAAGACGCGCTGCCGCTGCTCGAGCAGCTCGTCCGCGACGACGCCAACAACGCCGTTTTTCGCGCCACGCTCGCCCAGGCCCACCGGCAGAACGGAGACCTGCGCCGCGCCATCGAGCTCTATCGCGAGGCCGCGGCGCAGACGCCCGACGACCCCGAGGCCTGGTACAACCTCGCCGCGGCGTTCCAGGATGCGGGCGATCAGGAGAAGGCCGGCAGCGCCATCGCCGAGGCGCTGCGCCTTGATAAACAGCGTCCCGAGGCGCACAACGTCTTGGGCATCGCCCTGGCGTCGACCGGACAGGCGGCGGCGGCGAAGGGCGAGTTCGAAAAAGCGATCGAAATCGATCCGCGCAACGCGCGTGCGTACAACAACCTCGGCAACGTGCTGCGGGCCATGAACCAGCCCGACGACGCGGCGAAGGCGTACGAGAAGTCGATCGCGCTCGCGCCGCGCTATCCCGATCCGCTCAACGGTCTCGGTGCGCTGGCCGTGCAGCGCGATCGTCCCGCCGAGGCCTTGCCGCTCTTCGACAAAGCCATCGCCCTGGCACCGAATTTTTTCGAAGCGCGCCTCAATCGCGGCATCGCCCTCCAGCTCAGCGGCGACCGCGCCGGCGCCGTGCGCGAGTACGAGGCGTTGCTCCGCGACGCCGGCAACAGGCCCGAGCTGGCCGCCGAGCGCGCCGCGGCCTCGCAGCTCCTGGCAAAGCTGAAACCGTAACGACCCTTCCCCCTACTTTTTGACGTATAGTTCACAAAATTTTTTCCATCGGTTTCAAGGAGGAAATCATGTCCAGTCCTCGTATACGCGCCGTCTCATTGGCGCTCGCGCTGGTTGCTTGCCTGTTCGCGACGACGGCAGCGATCGCGCAGACCAGCTCCGGCTCCGTCACCGGCCGCGTCATCGACGCGACGGGAGCGGCGCTTCCCGGCGT